>JAFRLP010000356.1 GCA_017431185.1 Victivallales bacterium
GGCGTATGACGCCTCCTTGTCTAAAAGATACCATCGAAAGGGAAAAAATCCATTCCATCAACAATGGGAAAAGGCTTTTTTTGCAGATTCGTGCTTTATTTTTTGAAAAACGTTAAGGATTTTCTGACCAGGACAAAGTATAATATCTGTGTGTTCTCTCAGATTGTGCGGAAATCATCAGGAGTTAGCCATGAAACGTCTTTTCACCCTCATCGAATTGCTGGTCGTCATCGCGATTATCGCCATTCTTGCCGCCATGCTTTTGCCCGCGTTGAGCAAGGCGCGTGAGAAGGCCCGCACCATCAGCTGCGTGAATCAGCTCAAGCATATCGCCCTGTTTTCACAGCTTTACACCGACGACTACGACAATTTCTACGTGCCCTTCAAGGTCACCTCCTCTGAAAGCAAGGCGTGGTATATGCGCCTTCAGGAACTGTTCAACATCGACAAGAAGATGTTCTACTGTCCCTCGTTCCTGAAGAATTCAGGCTGGGGTGACAGCGGTATCTGCTATGGGTACAACTATTTCCATGTCGGGACGAGCAATTGTTCGTCCCATCCTGAATACTATGGGAAAGTTGGCGGCAGTGGTGGCAATGACTGGATACCAGGCAACGCCACGGAGTTCAAGCAGCCATCGACCACCGTGCTGTTCGCGGACAGTTACAGCGCCACAATCTATACGAGCAGCGGGACATTGAACCCGCACTACGGTTTGAACTGCTACTACAATACGGGCGGTATTGGCGGGATGCCGCATGGCCGTCACTCCAATAACGTCAACACGGCGTGGGTCGATTTGCATGTGACCTCGGAGCATGTCGCAGACCCGCTGAATTGCTACACCGCTCTGCTGCCCTATCAATACACTTTGTCAAAGAACAGTTACTGGCAGCGCTATGTGAAATAGTCAGGAAGGAGAACCCAGCGATGAGAAGAAGCGTTTTCGGATACCTGTTTCTGTTGAGTGTCCTTGCAATGGCGGACGTTCCCAAATCGCCATGGGTCGGCAACACCCTTGGCAAGGAGGGGTTGTCTGCGGATTATGTGGAGCCTGGCTATGGGCTGAAGCCCCTGCAACTTTATGGCCGCACCGCAGTCATGGACTTCAAGCGGGTGACGCTGGGGGATGATGGCCTGCCTGCCGCCATTGCCGTCAATGACGAGGCCATCCTCTCCGCTCCGATGCAGTTCCAGGCCTTTGCGGAGGGACAGGCGTTGCAGTTCCGCCCAGTGGCTGCCAAACTGGCCAAAAGCGGTAAAAACCAGATTGCGGGCGTGTTCACCGTGGCCGCCAATGACCTGGAACTGAAAACCTCCCTGCGCATTGATTTCGACTTCGCGTTCTGCTATACGATCACCCTCACGCCGAAGAACCCTGTGAAGGTCGATAAACTGCTCTTCAATATTCCCATGGTTTTGCCAGATGACAAATTGATGGCCCTGAATCTGGAGCCTTTGCTTCGCCCTGTTTCTGGGTTGGAGAAGGAGCGTCGCCGTCCCCGCTTCAATTTCAAGGATGACAAATTATTTGAATATGAGTACCCTGCGGTGCTGTGGTTGGGCAACACCAAGTACGGGGTGTCCGTGAACTTCGCTTCTGGAGCCAATTGGCACAGTGCGCCTGGCAAGGAGATGTCCTTTGACCCCAAGAACTCCCTGCTGAGTTATCGTCTCATTGACCACGAGTTCACCTTGGGCAAACCCGAAACCTATCAATTCCATTTCACCGTGACCCCGTTGCGGAAGATGCCCCGCAACTGGCGCGACTGGCGGGTACGCACCCGTTATAACAACTTTACGGACACGGACGGCAATCAGCTCATCTACTGGCAGAACTGGCGGGTCAGCGCCACGGAGATGCACAATAACCGCTGGGTGGCTGGAGCCGACAACCTCAGGGGGCTGTCCGCAAAGGACGCGGCTCTGGGGCGCAACCGACTGGCCTACAAGGCGCCTGGACTCATCACCCATACCATGCTTTGTGAAAAGGACGGAAGGCATTTTGTGCTGGAAGACCCCTATCTGCGCGAACTCTGCATCAGGAATGAGGCCGTGCCAGGCTATCATTCTCCCAAGTTCCAGATTCCCGATGGCACGCCCCGCTTCACAGACGTGGAATCGCTGGTGAAGGCGATGGGGCTGGACAGCAGTTTTGCGCTTCATTCCATGCGGTCCAAAAGCACCACAATGGCTGTCACCTACACGCCCGAGTTGATTGATTACGAGATTTCGGCGGTCAACAACATTCTGGAGCATGGTGCAAACGGTGTCTATTACGATGGCATTGGAGCCCCCATCTTCTTTGACCAGAAGGACGACCAGGGCAATCAGCGCGGACGCTTCGACCTGGAAATCATCCGTGACTTCTACAAGCGCTCCCGCGCTCTGATGCGCGGGCGTGACCCGCAATGCGTGATGCTGGCGCACAACACGGGGTGCCGCTATACGCCAGGCCTCTCCTTCTTCGACATGCAGTTGTTTGGAGAGAACCACTTCTATTGGTACCAGGAGCCTGACAAGCGTGACCTGTCGCAGAACGGCGACTACTACTATGCCTACATCTTTGGGGACATTGACAGTCTCAAGGTGGACTATGCCAGGCAGTGGGGACTGCCCCAGGTGCTTCTGCCTGAACTGCGCGGCAAGAACCGCCTGGTCTTCCCCGATATGCGCAAAGGCACACGCACCATGCTGGCCTACGTCATCCAGTTTGATTTGCTGCTCTGGACAAGTTGGTGTGACAGTGAGCAAATCCTCAAGTACGATGGCATTCGCAAGGACTGGGACATGAAGGACAATGCGTTCTCCACGGTCGATTTCACTCCCTACTGGGAGAACAAGGCGTTTTCCTGCCCCGACGAAAACGTGAAAGTCGGCTACTATGAGCGCGTCATCCAGCGTGACCCCGATTTGCCGATGGACCCCACCCGCAAATATCTGGTGCTCGTCTCCAACATCCAGTTTAGCGATGTGAAGACCACCTTGACCCTGCCCGCGCATGCTGATATGAAGGTCATCGATCGCTGGAACGGCGACCAGCCGCTCGCGGTAAGCGGCAATCAGGTGGAAATCGTTCTCGACCCTTACGGCTTTGCCGTTCTGGAAATCATTGGCAAGGACAACATGCTTCCATGAAGGATTCCATACAGACTCTCGTTTACTACTTTCCCAACTACCATTTCGAGCCGAGGAACGAGCCTTACCATGGCAAGGGGTGGACTGAATGGGAACTGATGCGCCACGCCACCCCCCGTTTCCCAGGACATCGGCAGCCCAAAGTCCCGCTTTGGGGGTATGAGGACGAGGCAGACCCGGAAGTCATGGCCAGAAAAATCGCCGCCGCGTCTGACGCCGGCGTGGACGCCTTCTGCTTTGACTGGTACTGGTACGACGGCCCCTATCTGCAACGCGCTTTGGACGAGGGGTTCCTGAAGGCCTCCAATCTCAATCGCCTGAGATTCTGCCTGATGTGGGCAAACCACGATTGGCGGAACATGCATCCCGCCGTGTATGGTTGTGACCAGCCGATTCTCTTCCCGTGGTCAACCACCTTTGAGAGCGTGGGATTCGTTTGGGACTATATGATTGAGCGCTATTTCCGGCATCCGCAGTATTTCACTCTGGAGGGCAAGCCGTTCTTCTCGCTCTACGCGGTCTGCCGCTTCATCATCCAGATGGGCGGACTGGAGAAGGCACATGCGGCACTGGATTTGCTGCGTGAGAAGGCCAAGGCAGCGGGTTTTTCGGGTGTTCATGTCTGCGCTGGCTGGTATGACAATCTGGACAAAGACCCGCTGATGGTCTGTCCGCAAGGCGACTGGAAGGACAAACTCGGCATTGACAGTTACACCTCGTACAATACGCATGTCGTGGTTCCCGACCCGCGCAAGACCTTCACCCATCGGGAACTGTGCGACTACTGGATGCCCATCTTCGAGCACGCCCAGCAAAACCTTCCTGCACCTTACTACCCTGTAGCCACGGCTGGCTGGGATTGCTCACCGCGCACCATCCAGTCTGACCATTATGAAAATCAGCCAGGAAAATACCTTTACGAAACCTTCCTGGAAGGCACGCCGGAGACATTCGGATATTTCCTGGAGCAGTTGCGAAGGAATCTCCTGAACCGCCCTCCGCAGGAACGCCTGTTGTTCATCAACGCCTGGAACGAGTGGACAGAGGGCAGTTACCTCGAACCCGACACGCATTTCGGAACGGGGTTCCTGGACGCCATGCGCCAAGTCCTGACCTGACACGCCATTGACTGCCGATGCGAATTCCACGGGCGGTGTTGCAAAACGGGACGAACCGGGTTATAGTAGATGTCGTAAAACAGCCCCTCTCAGGCGGCTGCGTCGGACTTTCAGGGCTGGATTTCTCATTGGGAACATTACGCTTTGACCATGAAGGACGGTCTTCTCTCTGCTGAAGAAAACTACGGGTTTCGGCAACGTAATTGGGACTATCATTTGCGCCATGCCAGGCGCGCTGACGCCATTCCGCCATCGGACGCCGCCGTGCTTTCCTCCGAGTGGTGCTGCGTATTGGAGAGCGACTCGCCGCTATGCCAGCGGGCTGCCGACGACATTCGTGCATTCCTGGAACGGGCCATGGGCGTTGTGCTGGCGAAGACCTCCCGGCGGCGCATTGTCCTGGCTGTCCAGGACGACGGGGGGTGGGACAGGCCTTCCTGCCATTGCGATGTGTCACAGGATGAAATCCGTCTCCTCGGCAGTTCCCCGCGTGGTCTCCTGATGGGAGCCGTTGATCTGGAGGACAGGCTGAGGCTGGCCGGCGGGCCGTTTCTCCCCCTGGGACAATATTGCTGGCGCCCCCTGGCACGGATGCGAAGCACCCATTCCGGCAGCGGAATCGATGAATTCCCCGATGAGGAACTCTCCGCCATCCTGCATGCTGGCTTCACCGCCATCGACGTCTTTGTGAGAGACCCGAGGAACGGGGCCAAAGCCCCCGTCGAGTTCAATGACCTGATAAGACGCGCGGCCAGTTTCGGGCTGGATGTGGTGCTCTATAGTTACATGAACTGCTATGTGCATCCCGATTCTCCGGAGGCCGACGAGAGATTCGACCAGGTGTATGGCGAACTCTTCCGCCAATGCCAGGGGGCGCGGGCCATCCATTTCGTCGGCGAGTCCCTGGAGTTCCCCAGCAGAGACGAGCACACCATCCCGAAAAGCGTGGTGGAGCAGGGGGACGCGGAGGGGCTTCAGGAGTCGGTGCGCCAGCCCGCAGGATACTATCCGAGCGCGGACTATCCCGCCTATTTGACCAAACTGCGCGACACCATTCATCGGGTCGCTCCAGGGGTGGAGGTTATCTTCAACACTTACAATTGGGGGTGGGCTCCATTGGAGGCGCGTCGTGAGTTCCTGCGTCATTTTCCGCAGCGGGTCACGCTTCAGGTGACCTATGACATCTTCAAGCAGCATCGCCGCGGCGACTGTTCCTGCCCGGTCATGGACTACTCCATCTTCGCCGAGGAACCAGGCGAGTATTTCACCAGCGAAGTGGCTGCGGCCTCTCAATGTGGGCTGACGGACATTCGGGTCACCTCGAATCTCGCTGGCGCCACCTGGGACTTTGGCTGCGCACCGTATGCCCCCGTGCCCTTCCGCTGGCTGAAACGCCTGGCCATTCTCAGGGAGTATCTGCTGAAATACGGGGTCAACAGTTTCTATGACTCGCACCATTATGGCTGGAGCCCGAATGTCTGCCAGGATTTGGCGAAGGCGATGCTGGCGGAGAACCCGCCGAAGGACCCGGAGGGCTTTCTGCGGCAACTCGCCGTCCGCGACTATGGCCAGCCGGCCTCCGGAAAGGTGGTGGAGGTGTGGCGCATCTGGAGCCGTGCCATGGACCACTACGTGGCCTCCAACGAAGACCAGTACGGGCCGTGGCGGGTCGGCCCGGCCTACCCGTTTGTCTTCCAGCCTGTGCTGAGCCGAACCATGGACGATAAAATCGTCCGCTTCCCCTTCACCCGCAACTCCTACGGGAGCGAGTGCATGGTGAAGACGCTCTACCATCCCTACGAGAACAGCGCCCAGTCGCCCGGCCCGTTGCGTCTGCCAGGCGAACTGGCCGAATTGGGGAGGATGGAGTCCGAATGGCAGGGCGGCGTGGCTTTGCTGGAGAGCGCCCTGGCGGAGATGGAAGGGGAGGGGGAACGGGAGTCGGGTCTGCGGCTTCTGCTGCTGGGGCGGTTCATCCTCTGCTGCATTCGCACGACCTTGGGCATCAAGCGCTGGTACCACGCCAATCTGCGCCTTCAATTGACCTCGCGCCGGGAGGATTTGCTTGCTGTCCTGGCGGAACTTGACGGTCTGCTGGACGCCGAGGAAAACAATGTGCGGGAGGCTCTCCCTTGCGTGGAGCGGGACTCGCGCCTGGGCTGGGAACCGCGCATGGATTATGTCTGCGACCCCGCTCATCTGCGCTGGAAGCGGCGTCAGTTGGATTTGGCCAGGCGTGAGATTGAAGAATACCGTAAAATGGCTATATTATAACCATTGATGGACACTCCGATGAAACACACCGTGTTTTTGCGTTGTGTTGACGGCGGCGAGGACGCCGCCGCTACCTTCACTCATCACTTTTCATGACGTGCTATGCAGAATCTAGAGCAGACTTGCGGTTTTCTAGGCAGCCTTCCCGCTTCGGAGACGCTGGGCAGTCTGGTCAAGGGAATGGAGCTGGCCAGAAAGGGAGTCAAGGTTTACTCCTTGTCCGTCGGGGAGCCTGACTTTGACACTCCGCAGTCCGTCAAGGACGCCTGCGCCAGGGCCTTGCAGGACGGCTGCACCAAATACACCATCCCCGCCGGCATCACGGAACTGCGGGATGCCTGTGCAAAAAAATTCCGCGCGGACGGCGTGCCCACCACCCCTGGACAAATCATTGTCACTCCCGGCGGCAAATTCGCCTGCGCAGCCGCCATCACGGCGTTGTGCGGTCCTGGAGACGAGGTTATCCTCCCCGTCCCCTACTGGGTTAGCCATCTGCACCTCATCCGTGCGGCGGGCGCCACGCCTGTCTTCGTGCAGACCCATCCTGAAAACAATTTCGAACTGACGGAGGAGGATTTGCAGCGGTACGTGACTCCCAACACACGCCTGCTCGTTCTCTGCTCCCCCTCCAATCCCACGGGAGCGGTCTATCGTCGCCACTCCTTGGAGACCATCGCCCGCCATGCCGTGGAAAAGAATTTCATGGTGCTGTCGGACGAGGTTTACGAGAAACTCACCTTTGACCCGGACTTCCCGCACATCCCCATCGCCTCGTTGTCCGAGGCCAGCAATGCGCACACCATCACGGTCAACTCGTTCAGCAAAAGCTACGCCATGACTGGCTGGCGAGTCGGCTACCTGACGGCGCCCGCCTGGCTTACCCGCAAAATAGACTCGCTCCAGACCCATTTTCTGGCCAATGTGACCACCTTTGCCCAGTACGGCGCACTTCAGGCCCTGCGGAACGGCGACGCCGACTGCCGCAAAATGCGCGAGGTCTTTGCCCGCCGCCGCGATCTGTTCTGCTCTCTGCTTGCCCAAATCCCCGGGCTGACGTTTGTCCGTCCCTCTGGCGCCTTCTATGTCTTCGCCGACATTTCGCAATTTGGCCTGGACAGCACGACCTTCTGCGACCGCCTGATGGATGAGGCGCATGTCGCCGTCGCCCCTGGCTGCGGCTTTGGCGCCGACCGGTTCATCCGCTTCTCCTACGCCTGCTCCGACGAGACGATTCACGCCGCCCTGGAGGCATTCGCGCAGTTCTGCGACCGTCTTCAGCGTGCCTGAAGGCAGGACAAAGGATGAGTTTGGAAACAGGGGGTGCATTGTCATCTGAAACATTGCATGCACAAGAAGACCACGGAAATCCTATCCAAGATGCGCACGTCCATCCAAAATGGAAAGTTTTCGGACGTGTCTTTTCTGCCTGCGGAACGTGAGTTGTGCCTGCAATATGGGCTTAGCCGCGGAGCGTTGCGGGGAATCCTCGAGATTTTGGAGGGGGAGAATTTGCTTCGCAGGATTCCCGGACGCGGGATGAAGGTGCTTTCGCCGTATGAGCGCCTGGCGCCCCACAAGTTCCTGCTGGTATTGCCGAACCGGAGCATGCACGCCAACGAGGTCGCGGAGTTGCTTCGGGGGACGGCGATGGCCGCTGAGGAAAACAACGCCGAGGTTGTCCTTTTCTTCCAGAGAAAGGACATGGATGGCGCGCGCCTTCTTGGGCGTCTGGCGGAGAACCAGTGGAGCGGGGTCATCATCTACGAACAAGTACCCGATGATTTGCTGAAGAACCTTCAGGCTGGCGGATACCGCTACTGCATCGCCAACAGCGAGGAGGCCTCCGACACGCCAGCGGTACGCGTGGATTTCCGGGCGGTGGGGCGTCTGGCGGGGCATTACCTGATGGAGCATGGCCTTCGCCACATCGGATTCATCGGCGGCTGCCCCCCAAAGGATTTCCACTACAGGGAGATGCTGGCGGGCCTGAAAGGCGCGTTGGCGGAGGAGGACCTGCAACTGGAGAAAAGGCTGGTGTTCCAGTGCCCTGTCAATGCCTCGGCAAATGTTCCTCAGATTGCCGCCGCGCTTGAGAAAATGGCGGGACGGCGCTGCGCCATCTTTGCGGGACGTGACCGCTGCGCCGCGCCCATCTACGAGGCCTGCCGACTTGCTGAACTCCGCATTCCCGAGGATGTCGCGGTGCTGGGCTATGACGGACTCTCATGGCCTGATGCCTCTGGAAAGGGTCTCACGAGCATCCGCCAACCAGCCATCGAGACGGGGCAGATGCCTGTCCTTCTTCTCTGTCAGGCGGTCGAACAGGGAACATCGCTGCCGCCCCTGACTCTCGTTCCCCCAGGAGAAATCCTGGAGCGTTCCTCCGTCTCCATCCCCACCTCCCAAAAACGGGATGGAACGAAGATGGATGAGCAAGATTGAAAATATTGTCATTTGGATTATATTATTTGAACCAAGTGTCCAATTTTAAAGCGGGGCAAATTGACTGGGTTGCCTGTCTATGGCAAGGCAGAGGGGGAAATTGGGCTTTGGGGTGGAGTGAAATAGACCCAAGAAAGAATCCAAGGAGTGACTATGTTGATTGACATCCACGGGCATTGCCTGAAGAACCGTGATTTTCCTCTTCAGCGGGGAGACGAGCCGTTTGTGTGGCCAGAGCTGCTTCTGGAGATGCATCGGGAGATAGGCATTGGGCGTGGTGTGCTGCTGCCCATCATCGGGCCCGAGAACACCGCCGTGACACAGACTGTGGATGAGGTGCTGGACATCGCGCGTGAAAGCGACGGGCATTTCATCCCATTCCTGTGCCTGGACCCGCGCGCGTTGTACAACACTCCGCAGGCGGATCTCTCATTCATCATCGAGCATTACCGTGCGAAGGGCTGCAAGGGCATTGGAGAACTGGTCGCGAATCTCTCCTTCACGGATCCGCGCTGCCTCAATCTTTTCGCTGCCGCCGAGCGGAATGGAATGCCAGTGACCATTCACATTGGCGCACGGGAAGGGGGGCTCTACGGGCTGGTGGATGACCTTGGTCTGCCGCGCCTGGAATATGTCCTGGCGAAGTTTCCGAAGTTAAAGGTGCTGGGGCATTCCCAGGCGTTCTGGTCCCACATCAGTGCGGATGTGCGTCTGGACAACTGGGGCGGCTGGCCGACAGGCCCTGTCAAGCGTGGCGGACGCATCCCTGAATTGATGCGGCGCTATCCGAACCTCCTGGGAGACCTCTCGGCCAGCAGCGGGCTGAACGCCATGACCCGTGATCCTGATTTCACCTATGAGTTTCTGGAGGAGTTCCAGGACCGCCTCTTTTACGGCACGGACATCTGCCAGCCCAAGAATCGCCAGAGCCGTCTCTTCTTTGGGTTGCGTGATTTTCTCGTCGCGTCCGTTGAGGCAGGTCATATCTCCCGTGACACCTATGAGAAGATAACCCATCTCAACGCCGAGAAGCTTCTGCAAATCCAATGAGTAAAGGTAGCGGCGGCGTCCTCGCCGCCGTCAACACAGCGCAGGAAACACGGTGTGTTTCATAGGAGTAAGGGTAGCGGCGGCGTCCTCGCCGCCGTCAACACAGCGCAGGAAACACGGTGTGTTTTATAGGAAGGCTTGCGCAGATGCTTCAAACCGCTTCTTCCGCCTCAATCTTGAACGACGATTGCGGCGATTTCATTCCAGTCATCAAGTTTGACGTTCACGTGCCAGTCACCAGGGCCGCCCGTGACTTCAAAAGGTGCCGGGACTGGTTTGCCGTAGCAGTTGAATTTTGCGCACTGGGGTCTTTCGGCGCCACGGACTGTGTAGTTTCCCGAAACGCAGACAATCGTCCGCTCTTTCCCGACCATGACCCCCTCGTCGATGCGCACAGGCGTGAACGGCAAAAGCCAGTTGATGACTTCCAGGCTTCCCGCCGTGGGGCCATCCAGCGGAATTCGGCTGGTATAGCAGTAGGGAATGGTGGCGTTGCGCAGGGCTAGAATGAATCCCTTGGTCAGAAATTGCGCCCGCAAATCGGGTGCGCCTTGGAGATGCCCTGAGGCATAACGGCTTGGGCGAAGGTTTAAGGTGATTGGACTCGCCAGATGACCGCTGACCGTCCAACTTGTCTCTGGTGGCTTCCTGGTCAGATAGCCCATGGGGTTGGCGCTGCCGTCATTTTCCATCTCGACGAAGCTGAGCCGTCCGCTGTTCTGTTCCTCTCTGGTCATGGGATGGCCGTTGGTGAAGGCGATGCCCCCCTTTTCCACAATGTGCCTGATGATTTCCATGCGCCCCACGGCGCCTTGGAGGGCGTAGTTGTAGTATTTGGAGACGATTCTTCCTGCCTTGTCCAGATTGACGCTCACCCCGTCCCACTTGCCGTAGTCTATGCCGTCGCGTGGTCCTGGATTGAATTGGTCGATGTAGAGTCCGTCCAATCCAGCCTTGTCCATGAGAAGGTCAACCTGTTCCAGAAATGTCTTGTGGCGGTGGTTTCCGCTCTCGACCTGAACCATGAGGTTGATGGTTTCATGGTTGTCGTAGGTGTACCAGTTGTCAATCATCACGCCCCCCTGGTCATTCCACAGCAGGGAATCGCGGTAGGGGGTCGCCTCCGCCAGTTTCCGGGAGAGGTCGGGCGGGAGATATTGAGCGTATTTTGTCCTGGGGTCCTTGCGGTCGCCCCTGGTCATCGGGAGTTGTGTGTGCCAGTCGTAGTCCGTCACCTTCATGGGGACAAGGTTGGTCTCCACCTTGCCGAGCAGTCTGATGCCAGGAAATTGACTGCGAAGCGGGGCGGCCAGGGCTTTCATCTGTGCCATGAACTGGTCATCCGTTAACCTCCATCCGTCAGAATAGTTGTGCCATTTGTTGAGGAAGGCGAATTGGAGCCGAATGCCTTGTGCGTCGCGCATGGAAAAATGGAAGGGACCTGGAATCGTGGCGTTGACGCCCCAGTCCTTGCGGACTTGGTTGATGAAGTCAAAATAGCCCATGGCGCTCTGCGGCAGGGGATAGATTGTCCATTCCAGCGTCAGGCTCTTGCCAGCCTGGAGACCTGCTCCTTTGCTGGACAGGGAGAGGACGTTCCTCTCGCTTCTCATTTCCAGTAGCGTGCGGCTGATGGTATCCTCGGCGATGAGGCCGACTCCGCCGCTCCTGTTGTTCGAAAGGTAGATGGTCGGATTCATGGACGCAAGCGGGGCATTCGACGCATTGCTGCCCGTTACCCCCGCGAGCCGCCAAATGGCGGGGATTTCACCGCTGAAGGCCACCTCATTCTTCCAGACGACGCCCGCATCCTCCTTGGAGACGTTGGTAAGCCTGTCAACAATGCGGAGGTAGTGTCCGCAGGAGCGGATGGCGCGGCGAATCTCCAGGCCGTTTGTTCGGAAGAGCACTCTGCCGTTCTTCTCGACGGATGCATTTGCGCCAGGCTCCCCCTCAATACCATCCACGCCAAAGCGGTTGAACTGCATGACGGGGATGGACGGGTGGCTGAAAAGAGTCTCGAAATAGACGCGGCACTCGCCAATGGCCAGTTCCATGCCCCCGTGTCGGCTGACTTTCAAGAGGAAACCATCTCCCTTTACCACGGACGCGGGGGAGTCAATCGCCTGAAAGGTCTTCAAGGTGAGCCCGCAGAGTTCATTGATTTTGGACGTGGGGATATAGCCGATGGTCGCCTCCTTGATGTAAAGCGACGTGTCAAGGATATTCTTGAAGAGTCCGTTAAGGAAGCGCAGTCGGTTTGGTGTGTCGCTTTCCACGCGGTCGTCTGCGCCAGTAACCAGTTTGTTCACAAGGTCGTCGATAATCAGATAATAGTCGTATCCGTGTTTGCGGTCGATGACGCGGCTGTCGATTTGGTCGCTCTCCCTGGGGCCGAAGACAGACAGCAGATAGGGATGCACACCGACTTGCCAGTAGGGAACCTCCTCCTCGCTTGGATGGGTGGTATTCATGGCTGAACCCCGCAGAAGCAGCCGAGGAAAGCCTCTGCTTGTTTTCGGTTCGACGTCCCTCCCGTTGATTTCAATGCCGCAGTAGCAGTTCCATCCGCTGTTCAAAGCCGCGAGAATCCGCTGGTTCAACTTGAGGACTATCGTCATCCCTTCCTGCTGGGGAACTGCGGGGAAGACAATGGGCGCCGAGCAGGCTACTGTCATCTCGCAGTCGATGCGAAGGTCGGCGGCGACTTTGCGGAGAGGGGTGAATGGAATGAATCCGCTCTCCCCTTCGGCAAAGGTGAACACGGCGCAAACCAGTAGGGGGATTATGATTTTTCTCATGGCGACGGACAAGGGGGTTTTCTTTGCTGGGAGAGTGTTGCGAAATGCCAGGGGAAACCTTGTGTCTTGCGGGATAACGCAAGTCAGGGGAGAAGACTCAGTTCATCAAACGTGGCGTGAATCATCCTTTGTCCATCCGTGAAGGCTGCCTTGTTGTACTTTTTCGTGATGACGTGCCCGCCCAACTTCAGGACATTCGCAGAGGCATGGTGATTGTCCGGGGTTGTCTGGGTGCTGGTCAATATCATGTCGAGCCAGATGGTTTTGTTGGAGTCATGCGTGCCAATGCGAACATTGCCAGTTTTCGTATAGGCTTTGATGGAATTGTCCGACTGTGCGCCTTTGTCATCGTAGCGATAGCCGATATAAGAACTGTTCAGGATGTTGTTCATCACCCAATAACTGTCGCTGGGGCAGGTGAAATACTGTTTTCGGAAGGCGAGATAGGTCGCGTCAGTGTCGGCTGCGCTTGTATATGCCATCCCCACATATTGAGCCAGCATGTATCCCAATCTCGTATGGTAGGCGGGATTGAAGACCTGGTAGGTGTACGCCAGCACGTAGGGCTTCGCGTCGGAGCGTGGCCAGCAGGTGATGAAGTCCTCGTTGTCATTCGCATACATCAATTCTGTCACGCCCAGTTGCTTCAGTTTGTTCACGCAACTGATGGAACGGGCTTTCTCACGTGCCTTGCTCAAAGCGGGCAGCAGCATGGCGGCCAAAATGGCGATGATGGCGATGACCACCAGCAGTTCGACGAGCGTAAAATGTCTGCTTTTCTTCATGGCTTTGAATCCTGTTGTTGGAATGGTTGGGTTTGCCGAAAACGTTGTCTTCATTTTGATTCTCTGTTTTCAAAAAGAGGCGGGCAAAAGACTATTTGGTTTTTCGGTGTGAGAGCGCAACACCGCCTTCCCTGCTGGCAATCTGGTTGTGCGTCAGCAGTTCAGGATAGTGGGCCACGACCTTGTGGACAGCATCGATATAGTGGTCAATCACCTGGGTGTCCAGATGCTTGAACCAGGGGTCTCCCAGCAGACGCTGGTTGATGGATTCCGCCACGGGAAGGCCTCCCGTGAGGGCGTCTGGCGAGCGCAGGTCGGCGGAGCGGAAAAACTGTGAGGTTGGCTTGCCGTAGCCATAGATGTCCGTGTCAAAGAAGAGGCGGGAGAGATGCAGCGGGAAATTGCAGCCATAAGACCAGGCGGAGTGGCCGACCTCCGCGTTGAGCGCCTGGGCGAAGGTGGCGTTGCTCACACCGCCAAAGACCTCCTCGTTGTAGTGGCAGCGCGAACTGTACCAGCCAGATTTGTCGCTTCCGCTCTCCGAAGGGTAGATCATCCGAAGCCCTTTCACGTCCGCCAACCCTTGCCAGTAGTATTTCATGGCACGGTCGATCTCCGCGATCTCGCTGTCATATTTCTTGAGTTGCGCCAGCCCAATGGCGGCGCTGGTCTGGTGCATGCGGTTCTTAAGGCCGCCGAAGGGCAGGATGTTGGTGGCGCGGTATTCTTCTGGGGAGTAAACCGCGCCGATGCGGTCGTAGTGGCCCCAGCGGATGGCGCGGCGGTAAACCTCCTCGTCATCGGTCACCAGCATCCCTCCCTCGCCAATCGCAAAGGACTTGCAACTCATCAGCGACATTGCGGCCGCATCCCCGAAAGTGCCTAGCATGCGTCCCTTGTAGTGCCCGCCTTGCGCATGGGAAACATCCTCCAGCACTTTGAGGCCGTGCCGATGCGCAATCGCCAGAATGGAGTCCATGTCGGAGGGGCAAGCCATATAGTGGACAACGATTATCAGGCGTGTGCGCGGCGTGATATGCTTCTCCAGGCTCTCAGGTGACATCTGAAGGGTATTCTCCTCGATGTCGCAGAAGACCACCGACGCGCCTAATTGCAGTGCGCCCAGGCAACTGGCCCAATAGGTGATGGACGGGCAGACCACCTCGTCGCCAGCCCTCACTCCCAGGGCGTACATCGCGGCTGTGAGCGCGTTGGTGCCGTTGTTATGGGCAAGAGCGAACTTGCGCCCTTGCCAGTGGGCAAATTTCTCCTCAAAACGGCGCGAGATGTCGGTGCCTGACATGTTGCCGCTCTCCAGCACATGTGCCTGTGCTTCGCGCATCTCGTCATTCACAATTGGCCAGTGGAACATCTTATCCACTTCTGCTGGGGATGGTTGCCAGACGGGGGAACCACCCAAAAAAGCAAGTTTACTCATGAATTTGCCGGGGATTATTCGCCTTGTTTGGGTTCATGAAAAGGAATTAATAGAACCAATGGTACTAATTTAACAGACCACGTGTATATTATAATGATGTTTCGAGGGTTGTCAAGCAGGCTGTTTCCAAAAAAGTGCCGTCAGGGCAATTGGAGGTGGAAAAAAGCGTTGGTCAAGCCATTGCAGATTTGGCGATGGGCATTACATTATGAGTGCAGACAGTTCGAGATTCCATCCTGTCTTGACGGTTCATCCGTCTGCATAAACAAAACTAGGAGACAATTGAATGAGCAGGACCAAGGAAGAGTTGGCGCAGCTGTCCCGGCTGGGCAGCCATTCCACGCAGTACGGCTTCAACTATGCGCCGGAGTTGCTGGATCGTTTCGAGAACAGGCATTCCGGGGATGACTACCTGGTGATGCTCAATTGTCCGGAGTTCACCTCGCTTTGCCCGAAAACGGGGCAGCCTGACTTTGCGGAGATTCGCATTGCGTACATTCCCGACCGGTATCTGGTGGAGTCCAAATCGCTGAAACTCTATCTCTTCAGTTTCCGCAACCACGGCGATTTCCACGAGGACTGCTGCAATATCATCCGCAAGGACTTGACCGCCCTGCTGGAGCCGCGCTATCTGGAGGTGACAGGCATCTTCATGCCTCGGGGAGGCATCTCCCTCTACCCGTTTGCGAACTACGCCAAGCCAGGCAGCGGCTACGAGGAATATGCCAAATCCCGCCTTTTCGCCGCCATCGACCGCCGTGAATGGAAGTAGAACGATGCAGAGCAAAGCACTTGTCCTGTCCAGCGGCGGCATCGACTCGACGACCTGCCTGGCGCTTGCGGTTAAGGAACTGGGGGCTGAAAACGTCGCCTCGCTGTCGGTTTTCTATGGCCAAAAGCACCATGTCGAACTGCGGGCGGCCCATGCGGTGGCCAGTTACTACGGCATTCGTCAGTATGAATTCGACCTCTCGCAGATTCTGCGATTCTCCAATTGCGCGCTGTTGAGCGGCTCGACGCAGAAAATCAGCCACGTCACATACGGGGAACAGATTGCCGAGAATGGCTGCAAGGTCGCCACCTACGTCCCCTTCCGCAACGGACTGATGCTCTCCGCAGCCGCCAGTCTTGCTCAGAGCCTTTATGACCGCGAGGTATGCACACTGTATCTGGGCGTGCACCAGGACGACGCAGCCGGCAACGCATACGCGGACTGCAGTGTGCCTTTCCTGGATCACATCGGAAAGGCGATTGAAATCGGGACGTATGGAAACGTCCGGCTGGCCGCCCCTTTCGCGCACTGCAACAAGGCGGACGTCGTGGCACGCGGACTGACCTTGGGCGCACCGTACCATTTGACCTGGAGTTGCTATGAGGGGGGCGAAAGGCCGTGCGGCGAATGCGCCACATGCCGTGACCGGGCCGCCGCCTTCGCAGCCAACGGCGTGCCCGACCCCGCCCTGTTCCGCTGAACGCCGGAGTGCGACTGATGAGGAAAACGCCTGAAAACCTGGTTCTGCTGAACACCCTTTTCACGACTGCGCTGGTGGTCTCCAACGTGGTGACCGCCAAACTGATGCACACGGGATGCCACCTGTTCGGCGCGCCTGTGGTCCTGCCCGGCGCGGCCGTCTGCTACGCCTGCACCTTTCTGCTCACGGATGTCATTGGCGAGATTTGGGGACGGCGCGAGGCCTCCCAAAGTATCCTCTACGGCTTTGCCTCCCAGTTTTTCGCCTCCGCCCTCATCCTTTTCACGGAGCATTTGCCTGCTGAGGACTCGGCGATGCAGGAGGTTTACTCCAAAATGCTTGGCCAGAATCTGCTGTTTTCCCTGGCCAGCCTCATGGCGTACTTTGCGTCGCAGTCATGGGATGTCTGGCTCTTCCACCGAATCCGCGACTGGTACCTTCATCGCCACGGAGGGACAACCACCGCCCGGTGGCTCTGGAACAACGCCAGCACGATGACCAGCCAGGCCATCGACACCATCCTGTTCATCGGCATCGTGTTCGGCATTGGCTTCCGCTGGTTCTGGCTACCGGACAAATGGCCCGCGCTGGCCGCCACAATTGTCGGGCAGTATCTGTTCAAATTCATCCTGGCCCTCCTGGACACCCCCCTGTTCTACCTGCTGACCCGCAAGGCAAAACGCGCCGAGTAGCGACGGCGGGGACGCCGTGTAATCCCCCAGTCAACTGATACTGTCCAGATGCCGTGTTGGCCGCGCGGAGCGCGGCCTGCCAGACCTGTCTGTGAAACCAGGCGCTGGTGGCGGGTCTGGCAGACCGCGCTTCGCGCGGTCAGTATCATTCGGCGAGGGATTACGGGACGCCGCCGCCGCGGAAAAAAGTTTTTTCCTCATCGGGACTGTTGTTTTGGGCAACGTGGGCTATATTATAAATGGGTTAGTTTGAACATTTCACATCTGCGCCCTTGGCGCAGACATCCCCCCTGACGGCGGGCCTGCCGTCCACACCATAATGAAACTCTCGATTTCCGCCGCTCTTGAAAACGCTTCGGTGATGGCCGAGGCCGGCTTCGACTGCATTGACGTGCCGATTGGCCTGTGCGCCTCCGCACGAATCCCCGAGGACAAATGGAAGGCCAGCCTGGCCGCCTACGAGAAGAGTCCGCTTCCCCTGGCGGGCAGCGCAGGACTGTTCCCTGGAGACCTGCCCCTGACCGGTCCCAAGGCCAATCTGGAAGACGTGATGGACTACCTGAAGGTGACCATCGCCCGCGCCGCCGCCGTCGGCGTCACCCACATCGTGTTCGGGTCGGGTGCGGCACGCAACGTGCCGGAGGGCTTTGACATGGGCAAGGCCCTGGACCAGGTGCTCGAAATCTCCAAGCGGATGGCCGACCTGGCGGCCAACGCGAACCTGACCATCGTGCTGGAGACGCTTCACCACGGCGAGACCAACACCTTCAACACCATCGCGGCGGGCGCGCTTCTGGTCAACTGCGTCAACCACCCGTCCTTCAGGCTTCTGACCGACTACTATCACTTTGCCAAATGCGACAATGACCTCACCTCCCTGGTCATGGCGACCCCGCTCATCAGGCACACCCATATCGCCACCCCCGAACACCGCCGTTTCCCCGGCATGGAGTTCGGCGACTTCTCGCAGTGGATGCATGTGCTCAAGGCGGGCGGCTACGACGGCGTCATCGCCATTGAAGGCGCCGGCGACTTCAATGTGGAATGCCTGCGGCAGGCGGCGACCGTTCTTCGCGACGCCTGGGAAAAGGCGTGATTCTGTACTACCACCCCATACTCAAAGACAACCATGAAAACACTCAAACCGATTGGTGTGCAACTGTATTCTCTGCGCCAGAAGGCGGAGAAGGACTTTGTGAAAGTGCTCAAGCAGGTGGCGGACATAGGCTACGTCTGCGTGGAGCCGGCGGGTTTCTGGAACCTGCGTCCCAGCGAGTTCATGAAAATCCTCAATGATTTGGGGCTGAAGATGGTCTCCAGCCATTCGCCATGGGCGCGCAGCCAGTATGTCATGGGCGAAGTGATGGAAATCGCCTCCATCTGCGGCCTGGACAAAATCACCTGCGGCTATGGCCCCAAGGAGTTCGAGGATTTGGACTCCATCAAGCGCACGGCTGAAAACACCCGCGGGATGCTGGAGGTTGCGGCCCGCAACGGCTTCACCCTCGTACAGCACAACCACGACTTTGAGTTCCAGCGCCTTGACGGTCGCCTCAAGTATGAGCTTTACCGTGAGATGGTGCCTGGAATCAAATTCGAGATGGACTGCTTCTGGTCAACCAACCTGGGCGTGGAGGACCCCGTGGAAATGCTGAAGCGCTTTGCCGACGACACGATTCTCCTTCACATGAAGGACGGTCACGCCCGTCAGAAGGTCAGCGGCGACACCATGGTCAACGGAATTCTCGAGCGTGATGTCCACATGCTTCCGCTGGGCACTGGCGAAATGCCCATTCCCGCTCTCATCGAGGCTGCCCCCGAACAGGTCGAAAGCGTGATTGTGGAACTGGATTTCTGCGATGTCGAAATGGACAAGGCCATTGAGATGAGTTACCATTACATGGTCGATAACGGTCTGGCCAAAGGCAACAAATGACGATGCAAGGCAATGCCCGCGCAAGCCGGCGCGGGCATTGCCTTGCTGCGCTCTCCAGTGCGGATTGAAAGTCATCAGCCTTTGTTCACCATTATGAAGCAACTATATAACGCACTCATTACCAACGGGATAACTTACGAATGCATTGCTGACGAGGAGCAGGGCGTACAACCTGGCGACACGGTCATCCTGCGTTGCGAAAGGTATCTGGACTCCGGCAGAATCATTGCCGCCAAGGGCGAGCCGTTTGCCAGCGTGGAGTCCTTTGAAAAGGCGAAGGCCGCACAGCAGAAGGGACGCCACATGGAGGGGCTGAAGACCCCTGTCGTGGAGCGGAAGGCCACGGAAAACGACCTGGCCACCATCGCGGAGAACGAGCGCCGTGTCGTCTGGGCGCATGAGCAGACCCGCCAGCGCATTCTGGCGCACGGCCTGCCGATGAAGCTGACCAGCAGCCATTACAGTTTTGACCGCCGCGTCGTCCTGTTTCAGTTCTCCGCGGAGGGACGGGTGGATTTCCGCGAACTTCTCCGCGATTTGACCGCCACCCTCCATGCCCGCATCGAGCTTCGGCAAATAGGCGTGAGGGACGAGGCCGCACAGCTTGGCGGTCTTGGCACTTGCGGAAGACCTTTCTGCTGTTCCCGATTCCTCCATTCCTTCAACAGCATCAACGTGAAGATGGCCAAACAGCAGGGCATCTCACTGAACCCGCAGAACATTTCGGGGTGCTGCGGACGGCTCAAATGCTGCCTCCAGTTCGAGGCGGATATGTACAAGAATGTCCCCGTCTCCGCCAAGGAGCGCAATGCCGCCCAAAAGACGGAAAAGGCTTCGGACGAGGCGGCTCTGGAGGCTTTGGATAACGCCGAGGAGGATGCACAGAAGCAGACGGTGCGCCCACAGCATCGTCCAGTCAACAATAATGCGCAGTCATCCAGGAATGGCCGCCGGAACGGCGGTTCCGCCGCGCCGCGTCCAGCCATACCGAAAGGGGCGGGTGCCATTTCCCCCTCGCAGGCTGGCCATGCGCCTGTTGCACAGGGTGGCGAACTGCGCCGTGAGCGAAATGCGGCCCGGCATGAACGTCACCTGCGCCAGGCGATGCAGAGTCAGCAAGCGGGGCAGCCCCAGCAGGGGCAGCCGCTCCGGGGGATTGTCCCGCCGTCGGGGCAGTTGCCGTTGCCGGGCGCGGCCCGTCCCCCAAGGCTAAGCCGTGAAGAGCGGCGGGCATTGCGTCAGGCGCACCGTCAACAGCATTCGGCGGAAGCGCCGCCGAATCCGCCCCAGGAATAGCCAATGCCTCAGCCCAATGGAAATACTCCTGTGACGGATGTTTCGCCGTGTGCGCGGTTGCTCCGCTGGCTTCTCTATGCCATTGTTCTGCTCCTGCCTTGGAAGCTGGCGACTTTCGTGGGCAATGGGGAGCAGCCCAATTTCCCCACGAATGGCTGGGAGTGGGCCATCTTCAGTTACCCCTGCTATTTTTCGGCATTGCTTGGAGGATTGGCTTTGGCGGCGGCCGCGCTGGTGTGGCGCACTCCAAGGCTGGGCTGGGCTGCTCTGGTTCCTCTGGCGTGGACATTGCCCCTGCTTGCAGGTGCGGCTGGCCTGGTCAATACCACCGAAACGGATTACGCCTGGCAGTGGAACGCCCATTTTGCGGGACTTGCCTCCCTGGTTCTCGCCACCTGGTGGACAGCCTGCAATGACCGTAAACTGCTGCCAGGGCTGCTTCATGTGCTGGGGCTGGTAGGAGTGATGGGTGCGCTGCACGGCTGGTATCAGCGCATTTGGGGCTTTGCCGAAATGAAGCGCCTGACTTTGGAGCAGGCCGCCGCCAACCATGCGGAACTCAGTGAGCAGATGCTTGGCAAACTCGACCAGACCCGCGTGTTCGGCACCTTTGTGGACCCCAATGTCTTTGCCTCGTTTCTGCTGCTTTGTCTTCCCTTCAGCCTGCTGGCGATGCACCACTGGGGCAGCCGCTTTGAAAAGCCGAAGCTGGGGGCAAGGGTCATGCTGGCGCTGGGCCTCATCCTGTTCGGCTGCGCGCTGGTCTGGAGCGGAAGCCGCGGTGCGGCGATTGGCGCGGCTGCGGGGCTGGCCGCCGCTGTCTGGTCACTTCCCAAGGTGCATTCCTGGCGGGGGAGGTGGCTAATCCCCTTGTGCGCCGTCCTGCTGGTTGCGGGGTTCATCGCCCTGGTCAGCCTCCAGAAGTCCCGGGGCGGATTGGCGACGGCCTCCATTCGCCTGGGATACTACCGTGCCGCCGTGCAAATGTTCTGCCGAAATCCTGTCTGCGGGGTGGGGACTGGGGAGTTTTTCCCGTGGTATCTGCGCCTGAAGGCGCCTGGCGCGGAGGTTACCCGCAATCCCCACAGCCTTTACTTCTCCCTGCTCTGCCAGCAGGGTGTTGCCGGTGGAGTGGCCGCGCTGGCCATTCTGCTGCTGCCCTGGCTGGTGTCCAGTTTTCTTCCGCCCAAAGAACAGGTGCGGCATCCCCTCTTTCTGGCGGCCTGTTCCGGGGTGGCGGCATGGACTGTCCATTCCGCCTTTCAGTTCAATGAACTGGTGCCTGGAGTTGCCTATCTGGCCGGCATTGCGATGCTTCTGGCCTTTGCTGGCCGCATGGAGGGAAAGGCTCCCTCGCGCCATTGGCGGTGGCCGGCCCTGGCCCTGGGTGCGCTGACCTGCTGCGCGATGTGCCGCTGCCCAGGCGAGTTGCTCTATCAGCAGGCGGAGATTCTCCAGCGCCAAAATGTCCTCACCAGCGCCAAGGAGCGTTACCAAGCGGCCTCTCAGGCGTTGTCCGCCGCGCCAGGCCCCCGCAGCCATCTGCAATCCCTGGCCTTGACTTTGCAGGACTGGACGACCGCCGAGACCGCCGCCCGCGAACTGGTTCGCTGCACTCCGCACCGTGCTTCCTCCCATCTTCGGCTGGCCAAGACCCTGCTGACACAGGGCAAAGCCGCCGAGGCGGAGACGGAGGCCGTCGCCGCATTGACCTGGTATCCCTTTGACCCGGACACCCTGCTGCATCTGGCCTACCTGCAGGCGATGAAAACTCCCGCCGTCCGCCCTTTGGCGCCAGACGCCTTCGTGCTGGCCGCCGCGCAATTCAAACCCCAACTGGAGATTACCCAAACCGGTTACTGCGTGACCACGGGATTTCCCCAGCATGTCGTCTTTTTCCTCAATTCCGCGAATCTTCACACCCAGGACGGGCAACCCGTGCGGTTTGCCGCCTCACCCTAACCACCATGACCTACGAGCAAGCACAAGGCTGCATCATCATCGTCTCCGGCCCCTCCGGGGTCGGCAAATCCACCGTCTGCCAACTGCTGGACAAAATCCGGAAGCGTCTGCATTTCTCCGTCTCCTGCACGACGCGCCCCCGCCGGCCAAACGAGATTGACGGCATGGCCTACCATTTTCTGACCGAGGAGCAATATGACCGTCACCTGCAGGCAGGGGATTTTCTGGAGCACGCCACCGTTCATGGCAACCTCTACGGGACGCTTCTCGCCGAGTTGGAACCCGTCAAGAAACGCCAGGATGTGCTTCTGGACATAGATGTCCAGGGAATGCGCCAGGCGCGTGAGGCGCTGGCCTCCCGTCCCTTCTGGAGCAATCGTCTCGTCACGGTCTTCCTGATGCCGCCTTCGCGCGAAGAACTGGAAAGACGCCTGCGGGGACGCGGCACCGACTCCGAGGAGGTCATTCGCCACCGCCTTGCCAACGCGGAACGCGAGATGGCCGCCTGGCACGAGTACGACTATCTGCTCGTCAACGAGGACTCCGAGGTGACGGCCAAGGCTTTGGACGCCGTCATCACGGCGGCCCACTACCGTTCCTCCATCCTGACGCAGGAGGTGTGGAATGGCTGACGCGAACACCCCTGTCATTGTTCTGGGGGTCACGGGTTCCATCGCGGCCTACAAGGCGGCGGAAATCACCTCGCGCCTGGTGCAGGCCGGCGCGGATGTGCACGTCATCATGACGGACGCAGCCCAGAAACTCATCTGCCCGCAGACGTTCCTGACCCTCTCCCGCAACCCCGTGGTCACGGACTTGTGGGAGATGCCGGACTGGCAGCCTGGGCACATTGCGCTGGCGCTTCGGGCCACCACCTTGCTCATCGCGCCAGCCACCGCCAATATCCTCGCCAAAATGGCTCACGGGATTGCGGACGACGCGCTCTCCACCTATTTCCTCTCCCACACGGGTCGGGTCATTGTCGCTCCCGCCATGAATCCCCGGATGTGGCACAATCCCGCGACCCAGGACAACTGCCAACTCCTCAATCGCCGTTGTGTGCGCTTTGTCGGGCCCGCCTCAGGCCATGTCGTCTGCGGCGAAAACGGCCAGGGGCGCCTCGCCCCCGTCGAGGACATCGTCTCCGCCGCCTTGCAGGCCATTGAGTAGAATGTAGCGACGGCGGCCTCGCCGTCGTCAACGCGACGCAGGAAACACAAGCGGCATCCATGCCGTCGGTACACTCCAAAGAACGACAAATCGACGGACAAATCGAAAAAAATTGCGCTAGGTGCTTTGCTTTTTGGCAAAAAGGCTGTACATTATTAAGCGTTCCCGATATTTTTCAAGCGGAGAGATGTCGGAGTGGTCGATCGAGCAGCATTGGAAATGCTGTGTACGGCAAACCGTACCCAGGGTTCGAATCCCTGTCTCTCCGCCAGTTTTGTACCTAGAAGACTGCCTTTTGGCCATTTTTTGGCCATCGGGCAGTCTTTTTTTCGCTTTGATGGGGTATATTACCCTAAAAAAAGCAGTTAGATTTTTCCATGCTTACGACAAGGGAAAATTGCATGACAAGGACAGCATATCCCCACGCGGCCACTTTTTTCCATGCCGCACCGCCTATTTTTCTGATTTTCCTGCGTCGCTCTATTGTCTTGGAAGATACTATGTTACATAGGCGATTGTCAGTTGTCCACTGATTTCCGCAGGGAACATCGCCTTCACAGCCCCGTACTTTCTGAAGGCGTACTTGAGCACCAGACGCCACCGTTCCTCGGCAGCCAACTGCGACGCAGTTCGTATCCTGTTCAGAATGAACATGATGGATGATATTCCGCAACGGCATTTCTCCGCTCCGGCCGTGTAGAGTTCAAGTGTGCGCCGCCCCGCGTGCGCGCCAATCCTGCAGACCGTCCGCTGGAGGCTTCTGCGCGTTCCAGGCGCCTCCCTGTGCCCGCCGTCGCCCGCCTCCTCAAGGCGCGTGAACACATTCCACCAGTTGGCGACCAGCATGACCAGCGAGGCCATCACTGCGCTTGTACCGATGTCATGCGATGTGAAGCCGCCCCATCCCCATTGGTTCTTCATCTCGTCGAAGATGTTCTCGCAGTCGCCGCGGTCGCGGTAGAGCTGAGCCATGGAGAGGATTTCATGCCCCAGGTCGGTCACGAGGACCTCCCAGTCGTAACGCCTGTCCATGAACTTCGCGTCGGGCGGCAGAATCTCGTCCTCAAAGCCGGGGAGCATGGGCTGCCGGTGGGAGGGATGCGTGTCGGCGGGGGCGTCCTGCCTGTCCCCGCCGGTCTCCCTGCGTCGCCTGAGGACCAGCACCCGGCGCTCCCTTGTCCAGCCCTTGAGCATGACGCGTGTCTCCGTCCCCTCCCATCCCTGCCCCGCGTCCGCCCATCGGACGTCCGGCCTCTGGCAGGACGTCCAGACCGAACGGATTCCCGGTGAGCGCCTGACCTTGAAGAGACAGTGCATTCCCTGCGCCTCGCAGGAGGCGATGACGGCCTCGTTGCCGAAGCCGACGTCGCCCCGGATGAGCCTTGGGCGAAGATGAGGGGGCAGGCGTTTCAGGAAGTCATCCAGCGTGCCCAGGGAATAGGAGCCGGCCGTCTCGTTGCCGGGGCGGAGCGCCACGCCGAGCACAAGGCGAAGCTCCGCGCAGCACAGCGTGTGGTGCACATGGGACGGGCGTCCGGGCTTCTTCGGGTTGTATCCGGGGACGGCGCCCTCCTGATGGCCGTACAGCGGCTTCACGGTCGGGTCGAGGTCGAGTATGTAGTCCTCGGAGAGCAGGTCGGCGCAGGAGCTGATGTTCGCGTCCCACAGCCACTCCAGGGCAGCGCCTGTCTCCATGTTCCCGAGTGCGCGGCGGACGGAGTCGCAGGACATGAATTTGTCCACCCCGAACAGCTCCGGCGAGGCGCTGTCTCGCGGAAGGCGGTCCAGATGCCGGTATCGGCAGGCGCCCTCCAGAATCCCCGAGATGACGGTGGCCAGCACGGCGCGTCTTGACGGCGCGTTATGACTTGTGTAGAAAAGCGGGCATCCTGACACGAGACGGTCAAAAAGCCCCCCGCATTCAAGAAACTGGCTGAACGCGGCCAGATGACCGTTCACCGTGATGCGTGTGCTGTCATCCCATTTGCATTCGTAGGAACCGCCCAGGGTGCGTATCTTTTTGGGACTGACGCGCTTGACTTCCCCGTTTCGTGTGATATCTTTGGCTGTGTTGTCCATGCTGTCCTCTGTTTGCTTTTTGGTCAATGCATCAAGATAGCATGGACTTTTCTGTCGTCAAGCCGCGATTCACCCAATTGGTGAATCGATGTTGTTGCATAAATAGTTAATAGATAATAGTTTACGTAGATTTCTGAGAATTAACTGATTTGTTTAGGGTAAAACGCAGGGCATTGTTTCGCATTTCGATGTCCCTGATGATTTTCTCACAAACCAGGCACTCAAGATCCGGATTTTCGGGAAAGCCAAGCATGAGTGGCGGGTTTGGCAGATTTCCTCCCTCTGGCAATCAGCTTGCGATCAAAGGCGGGAGGCTTTCAGGTCGCCGGAGGCGCTGCTGTATTCGGGACACCTGGATGGTCAACAGGGCCTCTTGGGAAAGCCGTATGCGAAATCGTCCTCCTTGAAGCCATAGAGGTCAAGCAGCAGTTCCGCGGCCGCGATGAGGGTAGGGTTGGCGTGGGCGGCGTGCTGGTCGGTCCCGAAGGTGAACTTCACGCCCATTTCCCTCCATTGCGCCAGCTGGCGCCAGCGCGCGTCGCGGTATTCCGATGGACAGCGGCGGGAGTCGATGAGGTCGGATGCGTTGACTTCGGCGCAGGTTCCGGTTCTGACGAGAGTTTCGCCGAGCCTTTCATTCATCCAACCTGGAATTCTGGCGAACACCGAATAGTCCGTGACATCCGTCTGGCTTTTGGGATGCCCTGCAAAACCATGGTGGCCAACCCAGTTGTGAGCGACTTGGAGGGGATACCACGGATGTGCGAGAATGTCTATCAGCGGACACTCCGCCAGGAACATCATCTGTGTGAAAAGGTCTTCGCAGGCCTCCTCGAATGAGCCGCAGGTCGATTTCAGCGGCCAGTGTGCGCCGCCGATGGCGTATTCCACGCCGTATTCCCTTTTCATGGCATCGTCAAAGTCCAGGCATGGGGAAAAGTCCGCGCCTTCCGGTGGCGGATTGAAGCGCAGCCCGTAAACAGGGTCGTCTCCGAGGTGCGAATATTTCCCCAGCCGGATGGCCTCGCATTCCCATTTGGCCATGCAGGTGAGTTCCACGCCAAAATGGAATTCGGGGGGGCGGACGCAGGCGCGAAAGTCGTTGGCCGCGCTTTGGAGGTCGCAGAGGTTGTAACGGGTATGGAAATGGTCGCTCAAGCCGAATTCCTCCATTCCGCAGGCCAGCATCTCGCGCTGGAGGTCATTGACCGCCGCGCAGGCGCTGTCGCAGGAATGCAGGGAGTGAAGATGAAGGTTCTGGCGTATTTTCATGGGAATGGGATGTGGTGGGCCTTGCGGTGCGGTTGCCGTTGGCGTCGCAGCCGCTATTTCACGGACAATTCCAGAATCAGGGGGGCATAGGCGGGGCAGCGCACTCCAGGATCCAGCAGGACGGTGGAGCCCTCCAGGCGGAAGTCCACGGGGAGCCACTCCCCGCCTGGGGTCAGGCGCCGGATTTCATCCGGCCTTTCCTGGCAGGAGAGACGGATGTCGCGAAGCGCGTCAAAGTTCAGGTTGATGAGCGCCAGCAGCAGGCGCCCGTCCGACCTGCGGCCGCATCGGCCAAGCAGGTCTTGCTCGTTCAGGCAGACGGCGGGGATGTCGGCGAGTTCCCGGAGAATCCTGGTCAGCCAGAGTTTCCGTTCCGGCGAGACCGTGTACCAGTCAATGCGTCCGGCCCAGGTCGCAACCTTTGTCTTGCCATTGTCGAACAGAACGCTTCCCGGCGCAACCGTCCTCTGTTCGCCCACGGCGGAACCAGCGTAGGGGTTCGACTGAAGGACGCTGCACACCTTTGCTCCTGGCGCCGGGGTCAGACGGCGGCATTTCGGGGAGTAGAGCAGACGCAGGGCCAGGCCGCTCTCGCAATCCCTCTCCGTGCTGAAATGCGGGCATTCCGAAAGTTCCACGCCGGTCAGCCCCGCGAGACCTTGCGCGTTCAGCGACTCCGCCGCCGACGCGTCCAGCAGCAGGTTTCGGCGGGCAATGGCCTGGCGCTCCTCGTCAGTGAAATGGTTGAGCAGTTCGCCTGTCAGCAGGAAGCAGGTGGCCTTCGGGTCGGTGGGTTCGCGGAAGGTCACGGGGAGGCCCATGCGGCCCAGGGCGTCGCTGAACCACTCCTGGCAGGTGAAGTAGTCGGCGTACTCCCTGGGATGGAAATTCTTCTCCAGATTCGGCAGCGGGACGGACGGCCCCAGCCATTCGACGTCACGCACCGCCCTGGTCAGTTCGTCGTAGAAGCCGGCGTATTCGCGGAAATGGCGCTCGTAGCCATGGTTTGGCTCTCCCTTCCCGAAATTGGCGAAGTTCGCAATCCAGAGTTTGGCGCCGGTGAGTCCGTGCAGCAGGGCGGAGGTGAGGTGGGAGTGCATCCCCACGACGGACTTGGAGTAGCGGTGCTGCGGATAGGTGTCTGCCTCGTCCAGAAGTTTTCGCACCTTGCCGCACGCCTTGATTTGGACGCTTGTCCTGTAAACCTGGCGTGGCAAGTCCTTGGCGCTGGTCTCGCCGTAGAGTCCGTTGGCCACCCGCACAAACGCCTCCGTCGCGGGGCCGGAGGCGGCCAGGGCCATGCGCTCGTACATCACCTGCTCCCGCCCAGCACCGGAGAGTCCGCAGGGGATGGCCGGGTCAACGGAGTCGATGGCCTGGCGGACATTGGCGCAGAACTTCTCAAGGGAGTCCCGCCGTATCGCCTCGTATTCCCGCACGATGGGGGAGTCCTGGTGCGAGGCCAGCAGCAGCCTGACCAGTTCCTCCCTCGTGTACGGGCGCGAGAACATGGCAAGGTGGCGCGGGCAGAAGCATTCGAGCCGCGCGTTGTTGAGCAGCCGCGTGTCGTCATCCAGCAGGAACAGCACAGGACCCAGGCGGGCCAGGCCGGCGACGGTGTGCCGGCAGTATTCCAGAAAGCCGGGGTCGCTGGGGCATGTCCGCCCGCTGTGCTCCCCAAGGTCGTTGACGGTCAGCTGGAAGCCCTGGGCCGGGCGGTAGCTGCTCCAGCCGTGGCCAACCAGCGCCTGAAGCAGGACGCCCAGGCGGATTCCGCTGCCGCGCAGCCGTTCCCTGAGTTCGGCGAAGGCCGCGATGAACCTGTCCGCCTTCACGTAGGGGTCATCCCCCTCGGGGTTCAGCGCCATTGAGGGCAGCAGCAAGTCCAGACTGGTCTCACGATGGAAGCGCAGGTACTCCTCCGCCATCATTTCCGGATTGGACGGACGGAACGGCATGATTGTGTGGAAATCCATGTTTTTCTCCTTGGTTGACCTGGATGAAGAAAAATATACACCGTAATGCCGGTGTTGCAATGGAACCAAAAGGTAGATTTTGGTGGAATATTCAGTAGGCAGATTAGACCAAAGGGGCTGCCTGACTGCGGAATGCCACACGGCCAGTGAACGCGGATTTGCTTCGGAAATCCTTGCGTTTTTGATTTTCCATGCTACATTTACTGAAAAACAGGGAGCGCAAAGCATGAGTTTGACTGCATTGGTGACTGGCGGCACCCGTGGAATCGGGGCCGGAATTGTGGAGGCTTTGGCCGCGGCGGGACATCAGGTCGCGTTTTGCGGGCGGGGCGAGTCTGGGCAGCATGCAGCGACGGCGGAGGAACTTTCCCGTCGATGTGGCGTGAAGGTGCGCTATTTCCAGTGCGACGTTTCAGACCGCGAGAGCCACGAGGCGCTGCTGGATGCCGTGGAGGGCGAACTGGGACCGCTGGAGATGCTGGTCAACAACGCGGGCGTGGCCCCCAGCGTCCGTGCCGATTTGCTGGAGATGGGGGCCGACAGCTTTGAACGTCTGATGCGCATCAATGCCGAGGGACCCTTTTTCCTGACGCAGGCCGTCGCCAGGCGGATGGCGGCCCGCAAGGGCGATGGCGTTTTCCGCCTGATTGTCAATGTCAGTTCCATCTCCGCCGACTACGCCAGCGTGAACCGCGGGGAGTACTGCCTGTCCAAGGCGGCGGTTTCGATGGCCACCAAACTCTGGGCCACCCGTCTGGCGGATGAGGGGGTGGCGGTGTATGAGGTGCGTCCTGGCATCATCCAAAGCGACATGACGAGCACCGTCTCCGCGAAGTACGACAGGCTTATCGCCGATGGCTGCTGTCTGCAACGCCGCTGGGGCGTTCCCGCGGACATCGGCAAGGCGATGGTCATGCTGGCCTCCGGCGCATTGGCCTATTCGACGGGGCAGGTCATCAATGTGGATGGCGGATTCAGCGTGCAGAGGTTTTGAGGATGCGCATTCGCCGTCTTTCGGTTTTGGTCGTTGGCAGTGGCACGGCGGGGCTGCGGTGCGCCGTGCGTCTGCACGAGTTGGGAGTCACTGACCTGGCGGTTTACACGGAGGGGCTCCAAGGGGGGACCAGCATCAACACTGGCAGCGACAAGCAGACCTACTACAAACTGGGGATGTATGGCGCACAGGCTGACTCTCCCTGGCTGATGGCGGGGGATTTGGCGGCTGGCGGGTCGATGCACGGGGATTTGGCGCTGGTCGAGGCGTCCGTCTCGCCATTGGCGTTCTCCGGACTGGTGGCGGCGGGGGTGCCGTTCCCCCACGATGAATACGGCCAGTACATCGGCTACAAGACAGACCACGACACACGGCGCCGCGCCACCAGCACCGGCCCCTACACCAGCCGTGACATGTGCAGGGCGCTCATTGCGCAGTTGCGTCTGCGTGGCATTGAGGTGTGCGAGAAACGTCTCCTGGTGCAAATTCTGGTGCGGGAGGGACGGTGCCGAGGCGGAGTGTTTCTGGACTTGGGCCGTGAAGACGACCCGCTGGAACTGGTCGAGGCCACAAACACCGTCTTTGCCACAGGGGGGCCAGGCGGGCTGTACCAGGCCAGCGTCTATCCCACCGTGCATACGGGGGGCGTCGGCGTGGCCTTGGCGGCGGGAGCCAAGGCTCGTAACCTGCCGGAGTCCCAGTTCGGCATTGCCGCCGTGCGCTTCCGCTGGAATCTCTCGGGCAGTTACATGCAGGCCATCCCGAGGGTGTTCTCGCAGGACGCCGATGGACAGGTGTACGACTTCCTGCGTCCGTACTTCCCTTCTGCGTCCGCGGTTCATGACGCCATTTTCCTCAAGGGGTATCAATGGCCGTTTGCGGTGGGCAATCTGCCTGGCTCCTCTTTGATTGATGTGCTGTTTTTTGAGGAGGCCCGCCAGGGGCGTCGCGTGTTCCTCGACTATCGGACAGAACCTCCTGGACTGGATTTCGCGGCTCTCTCCGCCGAGACCCGTGATTATCTGGAGAAATGCAACGCATTGGTGTCCAACCCTTTGGAGCGATTGCGCCGCATCAATCCCCCCGCCATCGAACTGTTTCGGGAGCACGGCATAGACTTGGGTTCCGTGCCTTTGGAGTGTGCGGTGTGCGCTCAGCACTGCAACGGCGGCCTGGCGGGAGACTGCTGGTGGCAATCCGAGAATCTGCCTGGCCTGTTCCCCATCGGGGAGGTCAATGGCTCTCACGGCGTGACCCGCCCTGGCGGCTCTGCCCTCAATTCGGGGCAGGTCGGAGCCCTGCGGGCTGCCGAGTTCATCGCCAGGACGAAGGGCAGGGCAGCGGAAGTCCCGACGCTGGCCTGGGACAGCACGGTGTCGCCCCTCCAGCGGCGCCGTGAACAGACGATGCAGTTGAACTGGAGGGAGGAACGGCGCGCTCTTCAGGCGCGAATGAGCGAGTCCGCAGGATTCCTGCGGGACGAGTCCCGCGTTGCCGCCGCTCTGGAGCAGACGCAGACGCAACTGGCTTGCCATCAGGCGGATGGCCTGGCTGGAGCATCTCTGCGTGACCAGGCGGAGCATCTGCGCAATGAGTCCCTGCTGACTGCGGCGGTCTGCTACCTGCATGCCATTCTCACCCATATCCGCAGTGGTGCGGGGGCGCGTGGCGGGGCGGCAGTGCTGTCCAAGTCCGGACATGCGGTGCATCCCGCGCTGCCCTGGTTGCGGATTGCCCCTGAAGACCAATCGTTCCGCAGTCGAACTCTGGAGACCACGCTGGTGAACGGCGAACCAGTCTCACATTGGGTGAACTTCCGCGCCATTCCTCAGACCGATGGCTGGTTTGAGACCGTATGGGCGGAATACCGCGCTTTTGCCAATCCTGAAAACTGAAGGTCACATCATGGATTACCCGCTCATTGCTTCCTTCAAAACCGTTGACGATTTTCGGAAATACCTGGAACAGCAGGGCATTCGAATTGGTCTGGCGGAGAGTGTCCCCGGCGACGGCACCGCCGCCCTGGCGCGTCCCATCGCCGCGTTTGGACGCACGCTGGGCAACCGCTGGGCGATTCTGCCGATGGAGGGATGGGACTGCCAGGCCAATGGAGCC
>JAFRLP010000357.1 GCA_017431185.1 Victivallales bacterium
ATGCTGCCGAGGGGATCCTGCAGGACATGCACTGGCCGTATGCGTATTTCGGATATTTCCCGTCGAAGCCAGTCCCCAGCATATAGTTGAAAAGGGCGGTCTTCAGCCCCTGGCCAATGCGAGCCCAATCTGGGGCGTTGGGTTCGCGGAAAGGTATTTCATTGACGGCGAAACGCGGGCCTGCCGCCACTGGCCTTTCAGGAATGATGCCGTACTTGCCAGGTTCTCGGGCAATCGCGCTATGGACGGTCAGGGCGAAACGATGCCAGTAGGCGGACTGGATGAGGTCTTCCGCAAAGCAGTCACGCACAAAGCGCAGCGCCGATGCCGCCTCCTGCTCGGTCTGGGTCGGAAAACCGTACATCAGGTAGGCATGAACCTCAATGCCGGCGGAGCGAAATGCCTGAAAGGCCTTTCGGGCGCCGGCGGTGGTGATGCCTTTGTTCATCAGCGCCAGCAGACGGTCTTCCGCGCACTCCAGCCCGCCTGAAACCGCAATGCAGCCAGCCTGCGCCATCCGTTGCGCCAATTCAGGCGTGTAGGAACGGTCAAAGCGGATGTTCCCCCACCAGGAGAACATGCAGCGCCTCCGAATCAGTTCCTCGGAGAGGGAACAAATGAGGGCGGGGGCGACCGCCTCGTCCGTGAAATGGAATCCCGACAGTCCAGTCTCCTCATGGAGAAGCTGCATGGCGTCCGCGATGTCGGTGGCCTTGGCTGGAGAGTATCTGCCGATGTAGTCCAAGTCCAGGTCGCAGAAAGCGCAGCGGTGCCAATAGCACCCTTGGGCAAGCTGGAGTTTGAGCCAGGGACCGTCCGACCAGATGCGATGCATCACATTGGGCATCTCCACGACGGAGATGTATTCGTGCAATGGAAGTCCCGTGTAGTCAGGAACCAACAGCGGCGGTTCAGGGGCAGAGCCAGGGAGCGCCCAGAATCCCTGGCGGTCACGCAGACGCTTGGCGCGCAGACCGCAGGCGTGGTCTTCCTCTGGACGGGCGGGGGCGCGCGGCACGCTGGAGTCCAGCAAGGCCAGCCAAGGCTGAAAGCCCTCGTCGTAGCACAGCGCATCCACGAACTCAAAGATTCGCGTGTCCTCCAACTCACGCAATTCGGAGTTGACATAACCGCCTCCCAAGGCGATTTTCACATCTGGACAGAGGCCGCGAACCACCTGCGCGATGCGCAGCGCACTGCACAGCGTCCCAGGGAAAGGCACCGTCAGCCCCAGCCAGTCAGGGGGAGAACCGACAACCGTTTCCCGCGCCAACTCCTCCACCAGTTTTTCAATGGGCGTGGCGGACGGCCTGCGCAGACGTTCATATAGCGGGTCAAAGGAGGGCAGCGAGGCAGCCAGATGTTCGGCGTATTTGCCGAATCCGAAATCGGGGTCGAGGGTCTGCGCAAAAATTTCGGCCAAATCGTCTAGAAAAAGGGTAGCCAGATATTTGGCGCGGTCGTTGACTCCGGCCATTCCGAAGAAGGCGGCGAGGTATTCCTGGGTGGCCTCCTCGCCCTCCCCCGTCGGGTCAATGGAACGGCGCAGAATGGGACCCTCCGGCAAAAAGCCACGATGGGCAATCAGGTTGGCCAATGCAGGGTCACGCCCTTGCAGAAAGCCGATGACAGGCGTCACGCAGGAGGCCCACCGTTCCGCCTCTTTCGCAAACCAGGCCAGACGGCGGCTGCCCTGTGCCCGCTCCGCAGCCAAGCGCACCATTCCAGGAGTGAAGACGCGCAAAGCCAGTCTCAGGGAAAGGTCATGCTGGCGCACCTCATGCCCGTGCTGCTTCAGGAACCGCGTCAATACCGGCACCGATGGATACGGTGTGTTCAACTGCACCAGCGGCGGTATGACCAGGGCAATTCTCATTGCCTGCCATTGTCCCGCGCATCCCGCAGCGCCATGGCACGGATAATCTCGGTCTGCGTGCGTTCAATGCGCCTGAACTTGGCAATGATGCACAGGGCGGTGATATAGAACAGCATAATCACCAGGTAGAGCAGCAAGTCCGTTCCGCGCCCCACCCCCACCCAGGACGCGACCTTGCTCAGCCAGTCTGGCATCAGCACAAACACCGCCCCCAGAACAAACTGCGCCACATAGAACAGCCTTCCAGCGATTTGATTGCGCATCACCACCACGGCGATGAGCAGGGAGAGCGCCAACAGCGCCAGCAGAACAATCTGTATCAGGGCCAAATGCATTGTAAGAATCCGTCCCGCGCAAAGGCTACATCAGTTTATTGAGGATGAGGTCGATGAGAATGTTCAGCGAGTTGTACCACTTCTGGCCTTTGGCCTTCGAGTAGTCCGTGTAGAGGATGGTGACGGGAATTTCGCGCAGCCGCAACTTGGCTACCCTGGCTCGGGAGAGGATCTCGGTGGCGTGGGCCATCCTGTTTTCCGTCAGGCGAATGTTCTCCAGAGCCTTGCGTCCCAAGGCGCGGAAACCATTGTGGGCGTCTGTCAGCCAGCACCCCGTGAAGACAAAGTTGACAAGGCGCGCCAGTTGCAGAAGGCAGCGTTTGGGAAGTGGCACCTGCGCGGCGTCCGCCTGGCGCAGGAAACGCGAGCCCAGAACCATGTCCGCGTCCTTCAGGGCTTCGAGGAAACGGGGAATGTCGCGGAAGTCGTGCTGCCCGTCCGCATCATAATGGACAACGGCCTCCGCATGGTGAAGACGCGCGTAGTCCATCCCTGTCTGCAAGGCGGCGCCCTGGCCAAGATTGACGGGATGCCTCACGAAATGGATGGGCAAATCCTGAAGCATCGGCCACGGGTCAATGCGGGAACCGTCATCCACAACCACGACAGAGTATCCGCACGGCAACAGCTCCTCCACAGTGTGACGCAGCACGTCACCTTCATTGTAACTGGGAATGACGATGAAAATCTTGTCGTTCATGCCTATTTCAGACAAAAAAAAGAACCTCCGACAGGGCTGGAAATAGAGGAGGAGGGAAGGGGTAACCCTGCCGGAGGTTCAAAAAAAGGCTTCCACGCAAGATTGGGAATAGAGGGAGGAGGGAATGGGGGTAATCTCACGTGGAAGCCAAAACGCTCGAAGCCAGGAAATCCCAAAGCCCAAACTTGCATAAGGATAGAGTCCTAACTGGATTGAAATAGTGGAGGAGGAGGGAAGAGTGATAATCCAGCCAGGACTCAAAACGCGATGTCAAAAAGCGAATCAATGTCTTTGCGACATTTTTTTCTCTATGTGTAATAATATACGACCAAATTCCGTATCTTTCAAATCACTTGCTCTTTTTTTTCCAAAAAATTACGTTTCCTGGTAGAAAAAAAACTGCACATCCATTTGACAATTCACGACTTCAGGTGTACAGTAACGCTAGGTAACGTAGGTTAGCAAGATGATTACCATGAAGGACATTGCAGCGGAAGCAGGAGTAAGCCGAACGACGGTTTCTTTTGTTTTGAACGGTCGCTGCCACCAGGATCAGCACGTATCCGCAACAGCGCAAAAGAAAGTTTTGGATACGGCAAGGCGGCTTGGCTACATGCGCAATGACCTGGTGCTCTCGCTGGTGAAGGGCCGCAGCCACGCCATCGGCATTGTCTCCGCATTCAGGGACTTCATGTTTCCCATTATCCGAG
>JAFRLP010000358.1 GCA_017431185.1 Victivallales bacterium
GGTGCGCAATGTCAGCGCTATCATGGATTATCTACAGCGTCGCTGACTTTTTCCCTGTTGATTTGACACCCCAGAAAAGGACACTATATTATTTACCGGTCAATCAAAAAACGTTTTCCTGAGATTTTGGATGAATATTACGGTGAAACAGATAGCCGAGATGGTGGATGTCTCAAAGCAGGCGGTGTATTCGGTTTTGAGCAACAAACCGCGCTGTCTGGTTTCTGCCGAGAAGAAAGAGAAGATACTGTTTCTGGCCAGGGCGTACCATTACAAGCAGAACATTGCGGCGGTGAGCCTAAACGGGAAATCGACCCTTCAGATAGGCGCTGTGATAGATAATTTCACGAACACCGAGGGACGAATCCTCACCCATCTGTCAAGAAAGCTCGCCATTGAAAACTTTTCTCTTCAGGCATCCGCGATGACGAGCGTCTTGCAGGGAATGGAAATGGTGCAGCGGTACATTTCCTCGGGGGCCGACGCCGTGGTTTTTTCTGGCAGGAGGCTGAAGAACCTTCATTATGCGGAGTACGGCAAACCCCTGCTTGCCATAGACGAAGAGTTTGGCACGGACTATTCTGCAGGCTGTCGGCAAGTCACGGAGCATCTGATTCACTGTCATGGGCATCGCAAGATTCTGCATGTCGCGTCCGAGAAGGGGGCTTTTCCGAAATATCTGGGATATCGAGAGGCCATGAAGAAGGCTGGCCTCACGCCCTTGCCAGTCTTGCATACGATTCTGAATTCGGAGTTCAGCAATGAGTTGAAAAGATATCTGGACAAGGGCGTGACGGCATTTGTCGTTTCCGGCGATGACAAGGCGTCTCGGTTAATCTACCTTCTGCGCAGCATCGGGGTTCGTGTGCCAGAGGATGCGGCTGTTGTCGGATTTGATGGCTTTGGGGATTATCCCGAGATAGCCTCTGTGGTCGATCCCGTGGAGCAAGTTGCCGCATTGGGATGTCAAATGCTGCTGGAGAAGATTCGGGGGAATGTCCTGCAGGCGCTGAAACCGCGAATGGTCGAGCCAAGTTTTCAGCCATCGGCCAGTTGCGGATGTCCGCCAATCCGATTCGACAACATCGGTGAATACTATTCGGACAATGGATTGATTTTAAAATAGTTTCTGAATTTCAACCAACATGAGGCGTCCATGAAGAAACTTTCCATAGGTCACGAAGAGCATTTTAGTGCGATGGGTTGCTTGAAATTGATTGAATTATTGGTCTTCCTTGTTGCCTTGCCGTCCATCGGGGACGAGGCATTGAAATTGCGGCTCATTCCGTCCCCGAACCTAGTGACGAATGCGGATTTCAACGCAGATTCCGATGGCCTTCCGCAGGGATGGCGCTTTGACAACTGTTCTCGGTCGCCGCGATTTCAGTCCAAGGTGGTCAGTGCATCAGGCGGGAATGTCCTGGGGATGGATTCGGCTTGGGAAAAGTACGGCTATTGGCTCCAGTCCATTCCAGTGAAGGAGGGAGTTGCCTACTATGTGTCCTGCGATATTCAAAGCGATGGCCCCATATCGGCGGTCTGGCTGAAATGCCTGAGCGCCGACGGGCAAGTCGGAGCCTCGTGGCATTTTTCGCGCTCATTGCGGCACGGGGATGCGATGCGGAAACAAGACCAGAAAGGTATTCGCCCCCGGGTCGCCCGTTTTCGACTACCTGAAAAGGCAATTGAACCAAGTGGTGGACAACTTGAAAAAAACACCGAGGCATGGTAAATCAGAAGGAAACAGGTGTATATTATCCAATGGCAATCAAGGAAAAGCCTTGACCTACGCCAGAACAATGCACAAATGAACATGCTTGAAAATACGTCATCCCCCTTCGCCGGAATCAAAGTCGGCTGGCTGACATTGGATGCCTCGTGCCGGTCGGAGATTTGCGTTGACGGCCAGACGTCTGAACTGGCCTGGCTGAAATGCGGTGAAAACCGCTTCACGGCTGAACTGCGCTTCGGCATCCTGAACCTGGAGGTCGTCCCGCTTGCAGACGGATTGCGCATCCGCTCTTCGCTGGAGATGAACGGCGCCCTGCCGGAAAACGTCGTCTTCACGCCGCTGCTCATTCCGGAATGCCAGCCGAGCCACGTGTTTTTCTGCGGGGAGAAGATGGGGCGATGCGCCGCCGCGGAATACCCCGTGAAGGAACCCCGGTCCTTCAACGGCCGCCACTACTGCGCACTGACGCGCCAAGGCGCTACCGTGATGGTCACCACCCCTCTGACGCAACGCCACGACAACTATTTTCGGGGCACGGCAGACGGCGCGCGGCTGGTCAACTGGCGGATTGACTTTGAACTGCTTCACCACGACCCGCCGAAACGCCTGGAATTCGACCCCATCACCGTCCAATGCGGAAACGGACTGGAAATCCTGGAACAGTACGGCGCGGAGAACGCCGAAGCGAAGCGCGATTTCTCCGCGCCTCCGGAATGCGGCTGGAACTCCTGGGACTATTACCGCTGGACCATCACCGAGGATGAGGTCATCAAAAACGCGGAGTTCATCGCCTCCGACCCTGTTCTGAGCCGGCATGTGAAGCGGATCATCGTCGATGACGGCTGGCAATACTGCTACGGGGAGTGGGATGCGAATCCGTGTTTCCCCAGCGGGATGAAGAAACTGGCCGAACGGCTCCATAAACTGGGCTTCAGGCCGGGGCTATGGCTGGCGCCCTCCATTGTGGAGCCGCACAGCCGAATCGCGCAGATGGACTACGACATGCTGGCCTGCTCCGAGGGCGGCCAGCCGTGCCTGGGATACCGTTGCATGGAACGCTATGGCTTCCTGCTGGACCCGACCGTCCCCAAGACGCAGGATTTCCTGACCGCGCTTTTTGACCGGTACTCTGCAATGGGATACGAGTATTTCAAACTGGATTTCCTCGCCATGACCCTGGAGGCAAAGCGCTTCCATGACCGTTCCGTGCCGCGGGGACGGATTCTGCGCATCCTCATGGACGCCATCTCCCGAGGAATCGCGGGACGGGCGGAACTGCTGGGCTGCAATTACCCCTTCTGCAACGGGAACACCCGCGTCAATGCCGTGCGAGTCGGCGGGGACATCCACTCGCACTGGAAAAGCATCCGAACCAACACCGCCTCCGTGGCGGGCATGTTCTGGGCGAACAAGCGCCTATGGCTGAACGACCCCGACTTTGCGCTTTGCCGAGGGGTGGAGACCTCCTGCGACCCCGACCTCCAGCGTCTGAAGCCGTGCCTGGTCTTCTGCCATCCGGAGGACGCTTTTGAGTCGAGGTTCGATTACATGCTGGCCTCCACCACCCTGAATGAGCAGCAGGTTCTGCTTTCGCTGGTTCTCCTGACGGGCGGGGCCGTCAATCTCTCCGACAATATGCCGCTGCTCAATGAAAAAGGGCTGGAACTGGCGCGGAAGGCGGTCTCCGCGGAGTCAGGGCATGGCGGGCGCCCGCTGGACCTCTTCGAGCATGAACTGCCTGTTTACTGGACCCAGAGACTAAAGAGGGGAGGGCGCGTACTGGTCATCAACTGGACGGATGAGCCAGGGGAATGCGCCCTTGACTGGAATGTCCTGGCGCCAGGCGTCGCCGAGGTGCGCGACTTCTGGAATGACCGAGTCGAGAAATGCCCCCCGCGTGTCTTCCTGGAACCGCACAGCTGCAGGCTTTGGGAATTCTGAACGCCTTTTCAATTGCCCCGAGACGGTTTCTATTCAGAACCCCAGGCTACTTCAATCCGCGAGGCCTGAAGGCCTCGCGGGCAGATTGGGGTCTCGCACTTGGCGCGTCGTGTACTTGTGGCAAATCTGATACCCCGCACGTCAAAACAGGTGGGGGTTCTGAATAGTTACCCCGAGACATTCCTTTGCACAGTTTTTGCACAGCGCCTTAGTACAGCATCCCAAAAAGCCAGAGGGGGATTTTGTTGCCCAGGCCGATTTCCATGCCGTCCGCGACGACGAAGGAATGCGGCACGTTTCGGATTTGCCGATACCCTTTTCCCGTGCCGCCGACCTCGAAGAGGAATGTGTCATTCAGCATGAAATCCCCTTGCGCGGGCGCCTTGACGTCCAACCCCGCTGCTGTCAGTTGGTTGGCGAAGAAGGTCTCCCGAAGCGCACCAGGATTGGGGGACGGCACGAGCGCGTGCATCAGGCAGGTGTCCCCCAGATAGAGTTTCTCTGGACGGGAGAGATGCTTCAGCTTCGGCGCATTTGCGTCCAGCGCCCTGATGAGTTCCGCCCGTTCCAGCGCATCCAGCATCCGTATTCCCAGATTGCGGTTGGTCTCCAGTTCGCGGTAGAGGTCTGACATGTTCGGCTGCTGAGGGCATGCGTGCGCAAGCGCCATCAGCATTTTCTTCGCCTTTCGAATGGTGGCGATTGTGACATCCTCGACCAGTGGAAAATCCACATCCAGAGTGGTGTTGACCACCGCAAGAAGACGTTCCGCGAACTGACTGGAGACACTGCGGTAGAGCGGGTAGTAGCCGACCTTCAGATATTTCTCGAAAAGAGGAAGGACTTTGAGATTGGAGACGAGTTCCAGCGCGATTTCCCGATGAGCCGAAAGAATCTCCTCGACGCACATCGGCTTTGTATCCAGCGCTCCTTCAAAGGAGAGATATTCACGGAAGGAAAGCCCCTTGAGAGAATAAACCGCCTGTCGGCGCGACAAATCTGCCCTGCCGTCCTCCAGGCGGAGAAGGGAGGAGCCACTGTAAACGATGTGGAGTTCTGGATAGAAATCCGCCAGTGTCTTGATGACTCGTGCCCATTCGGGGATATGGTGTACCTCGTCCAGGAAAAGATGGGTGTAGCCATGGGCATAGAGAAATTCCACCGTGTCCAGGACATCATGTCGCGCAAAGAAAATGTGGTCTCCCGCAAGATAGACCGCCTTGTCGTTGGCGAGACCAAAGGCTTCGCGGATATGTTGCAGAAGCAGGGTTGTCTTTCCCGCTCCCTTCGGTCCTTTGACGCAAATCAGACGGTCATTCCAGTCAATCCTCGAACACAGATACCGCCTGTGCCGCATCGGAACCCTGGACACCAGGCGCTCGGATGCGTCCAGAAGCTGCTTCATCTCTGACAGTTCCATAGAAGGCTCTTTCTTGGTAACTCTAGATTCTGTTTATTGGATGAGATTAGTATTTACATATACGAATATAATCAGTATTTTCGTATTTTCAAGTGCGAAACTCGGCTAAACCGCAAAAAAAAGGGGGGACTCGGAAGCACCCCCTTACCCATTGATATTTGACGGGCACCATCTCCTTCAGACTACGCGGCGCGTCCCACGGCTCCTTCCCCGTGTAGATGACGATGGTCAGCACGGGATGCAACACCTAAATCTAAAACAGAAGGTTGCGAAAAGCCTGGGCAACAGTATATTATTACAGAGAACCTAAAAAAATTGCAAAAATCCAAAATAGGATGGAGACATGGAAATCAAACGAGACTTTTATCTCAATGCCCTAATGCGTAAACGGGGCAACGGAATGGTCAAGGTCATCACTGGCCTTCGACGATGCGGAAAATCCTACCTTCTGCGGACATTGTTCAAAAATCAACTGATGGCGGACGGCGTATCGGAGTCGCAGATTGTCGAAATAGCCTTTGATGAACGCGACAACAAGCGTTTTCGCAATCCAGATGTCTTTTATGATTTTGCCAAAGACAAACTGAAAAACCAGCCCGGTCTCATATTTTTGTTGGATGAAGTGCAACTCCTGGAGGATTTCGAGTCTGTTCTCAACGGTCTGCTGGGAAAACAAGCGGAGATATATGTGACTGGCAGCAATGCTAGATTTCTCTCCAAGGATGTGATAACCGAATTTCGGGGGCGCGGGGATGAGATTCACATGACTCCTCTCAGTTTTGCGGAGTTTTTTCCGCTTTCTGCTGGCGACCGTTACGTCCGTCTGCAGGAGTATGTGACTTATGGCGGATTGCCGTTGGTAGTTCTTGCCACTTCTCCAGAAGATAAAATCGATATATTGAACCATCTCTACACAGAAACCTATCTGCGGGATATCGTTGCCAGAAATCGTATCCGCAAGGTGTCGGAACTGGAAGACCTGCTGAACATCCTTTCCTCAAACATCGGCAGTCTGATCAATCCGGAAAAGTTGCAGAAGGTTTTCCATAGCGTCAAAAAGTCAGCGATAACCTCCGCCACCATCAGCAAATACATCGGTTTTTTGGAGGACGCCTATCTGCTGGAAACGGCAAAGCGCTATGACATCAAGGGAAACGCATACATCGAGACGCCGCAGAAATACTATTATTCCGACCTCGGCCTGCGCAACGCCAGACTGAAATTCCGCCAACTGGAGGAACCTCACAGTATGGAGAACATGATCTACAACGAACTACGTCACCGTCTGTTCAATGTAGATGTTGGTCTCGTGTCCGTCAATGAAAAGGATGAGGCCAACACCTATCGGCGGAAGCAGCTTGAAGTCGATTTTGTCGCCAACAAAGGTTCCAGACGCTATTACATCCAGTCCGCCTGGATGATACCAGACCAGGAAAAAAGAGAGCAGGAGATTCGTTCTTTACGAAAAATCGATGATTCCTTCAAAAAAATCGTCATTACGCTTCACTCCCCCGAACCATGGTATGACAACCACGGTATCCTGACCATGAATGTCTTTGACTTCCTGCTGAATCCCAATAGCCTGGATTGGTAGGATTCATCAAACCAGAAGGGGGGCTCAAAACCAATCCGAATTGCGCGATTGCACCCCCAGGTTCCGCGCCCTGACGGGGGCGTTCACTTTTTCACTGCTCCAGGAACAGGCGCGGGATTGCGGTTGCGCGCCGATTGTCCGGGGCGAATTTCCGCAGCAGTACCCCTGCTTCAGGCGAGGAAAAGCATCTTTCTCCGAAAAGTTGTCCGCAGGAGGGGAACCACTGCATCTCCAGAACCACGTCTTTACCTCGGCATTCGGCGGGAATCTCCCAGCGGAAAGGATGGGCGAGCCTTCGACCGCAGGATTTGCCGTCGAGGAACAGTTCCCCCGCAAAGCGCTGCTTCGGCGAGGAGATGCACCGGGCGTCAGCGGGAAGCGTGACGCGGACTTTCTGGGTAAATCTGCCCGCATAGCCGTAAAGGGGATGTGCGGCGTTGTTGACTTCGGGAGAAAGGTTCTTTTCGGGTGAGGAGGCAAAATTCCCCAGCAGGAATGCCGCCGGCAAATAGGGGTAGTCCCTGGCGCCGTTCTTCAGGTGCAGGGTATGCTTCCCCGCCTCCAGCGAGAAAGGCGCGGTCACCTGGTACAACTCCTGGAAGCCTGGCGGCAATGCAGGCGATTCCCTGGTGAAAGTCACCGCCTTGCCGTCCAGTGTCAATTGGACTGGGGCGGGATGCTTTCTGACCGCCAGAGTGAGGCCGCTGATTTTTCCGCTCAACGAGAAACTGTCGGCGCCATCGCGGAAATCGCTCCGCAAGGTGTGAGGAGCCTCCCAGGAGATTTCAGCATCCTTGAGAGGCAGGGGAGTCCTTTTTCCGTAGGGTCTATTGTCCATCGGCGAGCCATCGACCACCAATACCCCGCGACGGAAAAGAAAGACCTCCTGCATTTTTCCTGCGTGCCGCAACCTCAGCCGTCGGTCGTTGTCGGTCAAATTGACAAGGAGAAGCGTGTCATCCGCATATTCGCGGAGAAAGATGCCGTCCGCGAGGGAGCCGTTTTCTTCCAGCACAGCGGTTTTCCTCGGGGATTCCCGCAGGAAACAATAGTCCAAAAGGCTGAAGTCCCCGAACCGGCTGCCGCTTCTTTCCTCGATGATTTCGCCGTTCTTCAGAGAAAGGACCACTTCCGCGTCACTTGCCTCGCCAGGCATGAGCAATTCCCAGGAATACTGGTTTCTGGAAAGATAGTTCACCAAATCGGAGACCAGTTGAGGCGCGTAATCGTAGCGGACGGCAATGCGGGAGCGCCGCCGCCTTTTCCTGGCAAACGACGCGGCGCGCGCGCGGCCTCCTGGCCAAGTTCACGGAAGCAGGGGAACCAGGGCTGGGTTTCGGTGAACGGCAGATAGTAATTGGGCTTCAGCGCATTGCCCTGGGCGGTGAGCGGTGAGACCGCCATGACATAATGGTCTATCCCAAAGGCGGCGCAGAGCCAGAATTGCCGAATCATGCGGTCAAACTCCATGTCGCAAGGCCCCAGGGCGAAAAGTTCCGCCAAAGCCCCGTTCTTCTGGCGGTCGGCGGCGTACATGGCGGAACCCAAAGTGAGATACTCCACCTGTCCAGCGTGGCATGGGGTGAAGATGTCATCTATTCCCGGCAACGTAAACGCGCCGAGCACCTCCAGCGGATGGCCATTGCGGAGCAGCCCCCTGGCGGCGCAGTTCTCATCCATCAGATGCCCCGTCAGCACCATGTTCCGCTGTTTGCACCAGGCGGCGATTCTGTCCACGTAATGATTGCGGAAGCGTTTGGCGAACAACTGGTTGCAGGGTCCCTCATAGAAGTTGCTTCCCGTGGCCAGAGCGCGGGCGATGTCGCTGTGCAAATCGCCGCCAGTCAACTGGCGGTAGTCTTCGGGCAGCCCGTCATAGTAGGGGAGGGCGAGCAAACTGCCGGCGGGGACGCGCTCCCCGGAAAAGCAGATGGTCGGTTCGTCCGTGAAAAACCCCTTGACAAGCGAGCCGAAATAATTCCCCAGATGCTTTTCATAGACCTCGTGGGTGCAGTGGATGAAACACTCCACCGCTTCTGGGGAGAACAAATCGGTCATCCTGTCGGAAACACCTACGTCGAAATGCAGTTCGCCATCCTTGTCCCGGGTGACGAGCAGTGTCTTTGCCCCGAATCGAGGATTCTCCCGCAGGACTTTTCCCTTTCAGGTACCGCTGGGCCAATTGAATTCATCGTAGAGCCAGATGGCGGAGAAGTGGAGCCGTTGCGCCTCGGAGCAAATCCAGCGGCAGAGTTCCATATACTGCGGGGAGAGGTACTCCTCCTCGCATCCGCTGCGGGCATAAATCATGAACTGGGTGACGCCGACGGCGCGCCATTTCTCCAGTGTGCTGGCCAGGGAAGCCCTGTCAGGCGTCCCCGTAATCGCTCCCATGGGAATCAGCGGACAATCAGAGACGGGAAGCGAGGAGAGTTTTGCATTCATGGGTGGCTTGTCGAGAAAGTTGATTTGGGCGAAAAGCGCTTCGCAATTCCACCAGACTGACTGCTCCGCAACGATGGCGGAGGGCAATTTGCCGTTGCTGTTTCGGGCGATGTTCAGCGTCCACGAGTTTTCATAGTTCAGTTTTTTTCCAAGCACGGAGAATGGGATTCTGATTTCCAGGGAATAGCTTTCTCCGTCCTCGGCGACCGAAGTGGCTGCCTCCCATGCTGGGTTTCAGTTGATGTCGTTGTTGAACAACTCGCACTTTGAGCCACCCGCATTGAGGGCGAAGTGCCCGTGCCCGCCCTGTTCCGAACCGCTGGAGCAGAGGTAGATTTCGATGGAGTCGTCCGCAAGCCAGAGGGGAGAGTCATGGGCGAGTTGCTTGACAGTGACTTTGCGCCTGTCCGCCGTTTGGCAATGGATGCCGAAGTATAGATAGCGGTCATCGTAAAGGAGCCTCACCGAGGTCTTTTCGGCGGCTGGCTTGGCGAGCAATTTGCCGGAGAACTCAAATTTGTTCTTGTGACGGTAGGCAATCAGCGCGGAGGAACCAGAATCCCTTTCGATGATGTAGGAACTCAGGGAGGTGCCGTTGGCGTTGACGCTGAAATCGGTGGAGTCAGCCACCTGCATCAAGGCGCTGGGCGATTTCAACTGCGTGTATTTGTAAACGCGAATCGTGTTGTTGGGCTGGGTGATGCGGGCGGCTGAATCCAAATTGATGCCGTAGAACTTGGTCATGTTGTATGTTTTGGCGGAATCGGGCTTGCGGTCTGTCGAATCGGCATTCGACGGGCAAAAATAGTTGGTTGAAGTGAACCTGCCGTTGACCACGCCGTCCGTCTGCGGGGCGTTGGCCCCCTCGATGTAGGGGGTGACGCACCGCGTCCACCGCCATCCCGTAATCCCCTTGGTGTGCATGATGATGGAAAAGTCCTCATTGTCGTCCAGATAGAAGACATTGGCGTTGCCAAGCGTCTTGAGGTTGTTGACGCAGGCGATGGCCCTGGCGCGCTCCCGGGCCGAACTGAGCGCCGGCAGCAGCATGGACGCAAGTATGGCGATTATGGCAATGACTACCATTTTGTATAGAAGAATATTGCAAAATTGAAATGTTGGGCTATATTATTCCCGCTGTCGCAAGCAGCACAGCTGATGAAGTCACAAACAGCAGAGCAGGAAAGCACCAATGGGA
>JAFRLP010000359.1 GCA_017431185.1 Victivallales bacterium
AGATGGGCAAAGGATGACCGCCGAAACGAAAGGCAGGTCAGGGAGAGCGGGTCAGGCAAAAGCCCCACCGCCGGTGAAACGGGGCGCGTCAGTAATCGTCCCGACGGCGGCGGCCACGGCGGACAGGCTGTTCCTCCTCCTCATCATCCTCGTCGTCGTCAAAATCGCCGAAGTCCTCATCCTCGTCATCGAAGTCGTCTTCGCCCTCGTCGTCGAAATCGTCCTCGTCCTCGAAGTCGTCCTCGTCGTCCTCGTAGTCGTCCTCCTCGAAATCGTCTTCGAGGTCCATGTTATCGTCCTCATTGTCAAAGTTCTCCTTGATGCGCGAGGGGAGAAGAGGCTGCCCGCATTCGGGGCAGATGCCCTCCTCCTTCTCAATATCGCGCATGGAGACCTTGCAGTCGCAATGTGGACATCTCATGATTTCGCTGCTCATTTTGTACTCTCCTTTGCTTTTTGAGGGGGGGAAACAAATCAGATGGGCATAAGTTAGCGCATTTTTGGATTTTCGCAACATCCGCCCCGACTTTTTTACGGCTCCTAATCCGCATCCTGGGGAAGTTTGAGGGAAAGCAGGAACTCGATGTTGTTCTCCGTCTTCTTGAGGCGGCGGATAAGCTCCTCCATCGCCTCGGCGGGCTGCAAGGCGGTGAACGCTCGGCGCAAGGCCCAGATGCGCTCAAGTTCGTCCTTGTGGACCAGGAGTTCCTCACGGCGGGTGCCGGACTGTTCGACGTCAATGGCGGGATAGACGCGGCGGTCCACCAGGCGATGGTCAAGATGCAGTTCCATATTGCCGGTGCCTTTGAACTCCTCGAAAATCACCTCATCCATCTTGCTGCCCGTATCGACGAGAGCCGTCGCCAGGATGGTAAGGCTGCCGCCGCCTTCGATGTTGCGCGCCGCGCCGAAGAAGCGCTTGGGCTTATGGAGGGCATTGGCGTCCACACCGCCGGAGAGGATTCGCCCGCTATGCGGCTGGATGGTGTTGTAGGCCCGCGCCAGTCTGGTGATGGAGTCCAGCAGGATGACCACATGACGGCCATGCTCCACCAGCCGCTTCGCCTTCTCAATGACCATCTCGGCCACCTGGACATGGCGGTCCGGCGGTTCGTCAAAGGTGGAGGAGACGACTTCGGCGTTCACCTCGCGCTGCATGTCGGTGACCTCTTCGGGACGCTCATCCACCAGCAGGATGATGACCTCCACATCCGGGTCATTGGCAATGATGCTATTGGCGATTTTCTGCATAATGACGGTTTTGCCAGTGCGCGGACCAGCCACAATGAGACCGCGCGGCCCACGCCCGACAGGGGTCACCAGGTCAATGACGCGGGTTGACAGCTCCGTGGCGGAGCGCTCCATGATGAGCCGCTGGGTGGGGAAGTAGGGAGTGAGTTGCTCGAATGGGGTGATGCGCCTCTGCGCGTCCGGGTCATCGCCATCCACCGTTTCGATTTTCAGCAGGGCGAAGAACTGCTCATTCTCACGGGGCTGCCGAATCTGGCCCACAATGGTGTCCCCCGTGCGCAGACGCAGACGCTTGATTTGCAGCGGGCTGACATAGACGTCCTCCAGGCTGGCCGTGTAACTGTTGAGCAGATTGCGGAGGAAACCATGTCCCTCCTTCACCACCTCAAGCACACCTTTGGTGCGAATGATGTTGCCAGGGTCCTTCGCGCATTGGCGCACGATGTCAAACAGCACCTCATGGCGGGCACGGGTTTCGGTGCCTTCTATTCCCAAGGCGGCGGCCATCTTGTTGATTTCCGCCAGCGAAAGCTTTTGGATGTCGTTCAGGACAATGACCTTGGCGTCGGGGTTCTCGGAGGCCTCAAGGCGTATCCGGTCGGCCTCCGTCAGGCGGTCCATCATCTCATAGCTGCCAATGCTGGGATTGCGGTTGCCGGGCTTCCCCAAGCCGCCATATTCGCCACTGCGGTTGCGCTTATTGCGGTTGCGCTTGCCGCGTTTGCCCGTCTGACCGTCATCGACAGGAGAAATGCGGCCCGCAGCCTCCCTCTCCTGGAAGAAAGCCGCAGCCTGCTGGCGGTAGTTTTCGGGAGCCTTGGTGGCAAATTGCCCCCCTATCTCCGTCGGCTGGCCGTAGGAATTGGCCATTGGAGCGGCCTGCTGGAAATCACGCCCGCGATGGTTCAGGCGCTTGAGCCGCCGTGCCATGCGCCTGTCCATCAATTCGTCGTTGCCATCGACATTCGAGGACAACCCCATCGCCCCCGAATGGAACGGATGGGCAGCAGGCGTGACAATGTTGGGCTTGTTCATGGATGGATATGCAGGTGAAATCTCCCGATGCGAGAAACCGGCGGACGGCATCCCCGAATTGGCAAACAAACGCACGGGATTCGGGGATGACGCAGGGACGCCGCCCGCATTCGGAGCATACTCCGGCGGACGGGCCATCGGCCTCATCGCCGTCCGCTCCTCCGTTGGGGATGGCGGAACCGCCGCCGACGTCCGAGGAGCCTCAATCGGCCTGGGTGGCGCCGGAGGTGGTGGAGGAGGTGACGGAGGTGACGGGGGAGCAGCCACGGGACTGGCCACAGTTTTTTCCGGGCGTACAATCTCTGCTGAATCTTCCATCGGACGTTGCTTCGGGGGACGCCCTCTACGACGTTTCACCGGCGCATCCGCTGGCGTCTGTTCTGCGTTTTTTTCGTCTTCCATATTTTTCAGGGATTTTGATGGCAGGAAACTGCGCAGGGTGCGCAGTCCCTTTGTCCATGAGGCAATTGCAACACTCTCCTATGAAACACACCGTGTTTTCTGCGTTGTGTTGCCGGCGGCGGGACGCAGCCGCTACCTTTGCCGGCGGCGGGACGCAGCCGCTACCTTTGCCGGCGGCGGGACGCAGCCGCTACCTTCAGGGTTTGGTAAATTTTTCGGCACTGTTCGCGCAGGCACTCCCAAGAGCAATGAGTCATCACGCCGAAATCGGCGCGGCGAAGCTTTTCATCCATGGAGAGCTGCGCAGACAGTCGCCGTGAGATTTCCTGCTCTGACCAATGGCGGGCCAACAGGCGCTCACGCTGCACGTCAGGCGGGCACCAGACTGCGATGACCTTGGCGAAGTCCCGTTCCCATCCGGTTTCGTAAAGCAACGGGATGGCGCAGAACAGAGGCGTCTCATCCAGACCAGCCAACCGTTGAATCTCGGAGCGCACCAATGGATGAACCAGGGTGTTAAGCCAAGTCAGCTCAGAGGGAGTGTCAAAGACACGGGCGGCCACGGCAGGGCGCGAGATTTCACCGTCTGCAGTCAAAATCCGCGTTCCCCAGCGTCCCACCATCGCATCGTATGCGGGTTGCCCCGGAAGGTACAGAGAGTGCGCGACCTCGTCCGCATCAGCCACACGTGCGCCCGCTTCCGCAAAAAAGCGCATCAAAGTGGTTTTTCCCGCGCCGATGCCGCCAGTGACAGCGATACAGTCAGCCATTGTGGACAACTGGAAATGCTCCTGGTGGAGCGTCCGGAAAAGACAAGGGCCTGGCATCTCCCAGCAGGCCTACGGCGAAGCGGGCCACCGTCGGCACATCCGACTCCAGCGCACCATCTTGTTTTCACGTGCGCTGGGCACCGCATATACGCCCCATAAAATATACCATGCTTGCGCCCTGTCAAATCGACAGGGCGCTTTTTTTCGTTTTTTTTACGAGGCAATTGCAGAACTCTCATCCAAGGCGGCTCCACGCCGCCTTGGCGATGGTCTTGCAATTATCTCTTACTTCAACGTGAGCACCAGGCGGGCAAAATAGGTTGTGTCGAGGCGGTCCTTCCCCTTGACAACCTTGCTGTAGTAATCATTGCTCACGCCCAGACGCAGAGACCAGACCTTGGAGCCACCCAGCGGGATGGAGAGGGAGGACTCGTGGAAGATGTGGTAGTCGTGGAAATTGTCAAACACGGGGGTGTAGGTCACATCGGTGACAAGCGTTCCGATGTCCTTCAGAGGGCCGAGTTCACGGATATTGATCTCATGATGGTAGCCCAGGTCCAGGCCCATGCTGGACTCGCTGTCCTTGTCGCTGATGAAGTCCCGATAGACATACGCCAGGCCGATGCGTCCGCGAACCTTGACGTCCTTCTTGTCAATCACGTAGAAGCCATAGCCTGCCGCGCTTGTCCAGTCAGGGTCCAGGTCGGCGTATTTGTCGTACTTGTACGTGGTGCGGGCATACCAGGTGTTCTTGGTGTCGGCGATATGGCGCTCATAATCGAGCCCGAAGACAGTCTGCCGTTCATTCTCGACGCCATTCTCCTTCGCATACTTGGTGTTGCCAAAGGCCACGAACTTGTCCACGGGACCGGCCAGCGTGGCCTTGGCTCCCATGCCGCCGGTGAATTTCTCGGTGTTGCCAGTCTTGCCGGCCACGTCAACAAACACCTCGTATGACCATTTGCGGGAGGTGTCCTTCACCGTGGGGTCCTGCGCTCCGTTCGGCCAGATGGCAACGGCCTTGTAGTCCACCGGGATAGTGGAGGAGTCGGACTTAAGTCCCGCCTCGGTAAGCAGCCCATTGGCGGTCGGGGCCCCTTCCGTGGCGTGGATGTTGACTGCCGCATCCGTGACGATGGACTGAATCTTGGCTGCGTCGATGGTCAGTTCCCCGGCAAAGTCCGTGGCGACCGTGGCCTTGCCGTCCAGCACCTGCTTCACGGTACCGACAATCACCGAGCCATTCGACAGTTTCACCTGGTCAGCCAATGCGCCGAAGGCTCCCGCCATCAGGATGGTGGCCAACGCTTTGCTAAAATGCCTGAACTTCATTGGTAAGAATCTCCTTTGTTGACAATGCCACAAACAGCCGTGCAAGAAACACGCATGATGAATAATATAGCACGTTTTTTCCTTCCTACCACCAAACACAGCCCATTCTTCCACAAAGCCAAAGCAAAATAGTCGGAGGTTGAAAAGTTGACAATCCGCAACTGCAAGATTATAGTAAATGCCATCGAAGCAAAGGCACAATCCACGGACTGCGCCGCAATGCCTTTACTCAACATTCTATCCTTTTTGAAATTGCCGGGAGAGGCAATTTCTACCCGAGACATGACTGAATCCTGCTTTGCCAATGGAGGCCGCTTCGGCCTCGTCACCGTGCGTTGCGTTCCCTTTTCCGCCATCGATGACCGTCTCTCCGATTCCAATGGTTCCCCCCTGTTCGAGAAAAGCACTGCCCAGGAGGTTCTCGAAGACTTGAGTTGGGCGGCCTCAGAACATCTGGTCGAGGCCACCACTTTGTGGGACGATGCGCTCTTCTCCTGGTCTCCTGACCAGGAGAGTTGCGCGCTTACCCCGCAGGAGACCGCCCAGGCCGAAAAACTGCGCGACTTCCTCAGCGCCGCCCACATCCGCCTGCTCTCCTTCGGCTGCGACCTCTCCTGCCATCCAGTCTTCCGTGACGGCGCGCTCACCAGCCACACACCCGAAATACCCCGACTCGCCAGACGGAAACTGGAACGCGCCTTTGCGCTGGCCAAACTCCTCAACGCCGAATCCTTTGAACTTGACCTCTCCCGTGAAGGATGGGAGACCCCCTATAACATTGACTGGTCGCATGTGCATCGTCGGCTCACCCATAGCCTGAATGCCCTGGCCGAATACGCGGCCCACAGCCAGGACAGTTCCATCCGCAGCCTGAACATCGTGTCAGGGAACACCGCCCTGCGCCGCCACTCCTTCCTGGCCAATCCAGGGGAAACGGCAGCGTTCCTCGCCACGCTGCCCTCCATTTTCCCCTGGAAGATCAACCCATACTGCGCACGGGACATCAGTCTGTCGCTGCTCACCTTCCTGGCCCAGCACGACCTGCTGGGCTGCTACCCGCTGGGCGGCGGGCCTGCCGGCGCGACCTGCGCCACCAATCTTCTCGACACGGTGCAGCAGCTGGCGACCTTGCAGTCCATCGGCTGGCACGGCCCAGTCGTGTTCCGCTCGCGAATGCTCCGTTCCGAGTCCGACCCTGAAAATTGCAGCACCTCCCGCCGCCAATTCATCTCCAATGCCTCGGCCTCGCTGACCATCGCCGCCAATTTCGTCCAGCGCCTTCAGGGCAATTGGACAAATGAACTGACCACCACGGAAACCGAACTCATGGCCTTGACGCAATTGGCCAACCTCTCGGCGGACGAGATTTTGATGCAGACCATCACGCCCGTCCGGGAAGACCACCATCTCTCCATCGACGAACTGGCCTCGCGCTATGACCAGAACCCGCTGCCGGGCAATGCCGGCGCAGGACGGAACGACACCGCTCCCCGCCCGAGTTGGACAAAGGCGACACAGCCCCAGAATGCCGCGCCCGTGCCGCGTTTTCCCAAGGAGAGCGCGCCAATGCCGCAAAACGCCCCGCAGCCGCATCGCATGGCAGTGGGAAATCCGGTACAGCCCCAGAATGCCGCGCCCGTGCCGCGTTTTCCCAAGGAGAGCGCGCCAATGCCGCAAAACGCCCCGCAGCCGCATCGCATGGCAGAGGGAAATCCGGTGACGAAAGAGCGGGAGCAGCCGTCCCCCAAGGCATTTTCGGCGCCCGCCGCCCCGCCCGCCCACCAGGAGGCGGGCGGGAGTGAGAACGCCAAGCAACTCGCGCGTGAACGCCGTCGCGAGTTGCGCCGTGAGCGTCTGGCCGCCAAAATGGCCACCAGGCAGTTGGCCTGGCAGGGACGCCATGAACTGCCGCTTCCCGTGCAGGACAATGCGCCGCACTCCACGCTCCCCCTGCCCTCCTTGGTGCGGCCTCAACCCATTTCCGAGGCGACGCCAGGCACACCGCCGGACAAGCCACAGCCAACGGCCAGCGAAGAGGCCACGCCTCCTTCGCGGCCAGCCGATTCGGAGGTGAAGTCGTCAACTCCCGACTCAGGGATGCCTCCAGCCATCGCTGACGTTCAGCAGCCAGCCAACGACGCCCCATGCACACCGGCGGAGCCTGCGCAGGAATCCCTTCCCCCCGAACTCCAAGAGGTTGCGGCCCTGCCCCAATCGGAGCAGCCCCACTCCAATCCGCCTGAGCAGAACGACGCTCCCATTGCGGCTGCGACGGAGGAAAGCCTCAACGAAACCGTGACGCCTTTCGCGGAAAACGCTAGTCCGGTTCCAGCCGCAGAGCCAGGGGATGCACCGCAATCGACCGGCACGGATGAGGAGCCGCCAGGATATGCCGACCAGGCGGAACAACTCCCGCTGCTTTTCCCCGAACTGGCCAATGACCAGCCAGCCCCCGTCTCTCCGGCAACGGAGGCTCCGCAGGACTCCCCCGCTCCAGCCATGCCATTTTTGCCCGCAAACGCCCAAGTCAATGCCGGCAACAGCCAGGGGCGCCTTCCCGTCCAGTCCCGACGCACGGATAACCGTCGGGAACTCAAGCACGGGCGTCCAGGGCGCAAAGGACGCAATGGCCCGCCCAAGACTTTCCGCAAGCCGTAACGAGGGAAGCCACACGAGTTCTGCGTCAATAGAGCCATGTCCATACTCTACATCATCGCGACCCCCATAGGGAATCTGGCGGATGCCACTCCCAGAATGCAGGAGGCTATCCGTAGCGTGGAGGCGCTGGCCTGCGAGGACACCCGTCACACGGGGCAGCTGCTCAGCCTGCTGAACATTCCCCGTCCCCCCCTGATGTTCTCCAACCACGAGTTCAATGAGCGCGGCACGGCGAGCCGCATCGTCGGTCTGCTGAATGCGGGCAAGGATGTCGGGCTATGCAGTGACGCGGGCTATCCGCTCATCAGCGACCCCGGCTACCCTGCGGTCCGGGCGGCCCTCGCAGCGGGCCATGAGGTCGTGCCTGTGCCGGGCGCCAGCGCCGTTCCGCTGGCGCTCATCAAATCAGGGCTTCCCTGCTCCAGTTACACCTTCAAGGGCTTCCCGCCGCGCAAGCCTGGCGCGCGCCGCGCCTTCCTGGCCATGGAGGTCTCCCAACCGCACACGCTGGTCTTCTACGAGTCCCCCTTCCGCGTCGGCAAGTTTCTGGCGGAGGCAGCCGAGGTGTACGGACCGCGCCAGGCGGCCGTCTGCCTGGAACTCACCAAGCAATTCGAGCGCTGCTCCCGAGGGACTCTGCCTGAACTCGCGACCGAATACCAAGACCAGAAAATCAAAGGCGAAGCGGTCATCGTCATAGCGGGAGCCAACCCCAAATTCACTGCGGAGCAGAATACGGACGAGGGGGACGCGCCACCAGCCCCCTCCCCCTGACCGCCGCCGTTTTTTTGCAGGCAGTCCACTTTCAATTTTCCTGGCAAGGGATTACATTATGCATCGTTTTCAGATTCGTTCTGAATGCCTTGAACAAACCACAACTCGGAGTTGAAGATGAGCAAGAAAATCAAGGTCGGCATCATTGGCGCCGGCGCGATTGGTTCCGTCCACGCCAATGCATACACCAAAGTCGAAGACGCGGAAGTGGTCGCCCTGTGCGACATCCTTCCGGACAAACTGAAGGCCAAGGCCGCGCAGCACAACATCGGCAAGACCTACGCCACGGCGGCGGAACTCCTGGCCGACCCCGAAATCCAGGCCGTCGATGTCTGCGTGCCCAACTTCGAGCACGCCCCCATCGCAATCCAGGCTTTCCAGGCAGGCAAGCATGTGATGCTCGAAAAGCCGATGGCGCTCAACGCTCAGCAGGGGCTGGAAATCCTCAAGGCCAGAGACGCCGCAGGAAAAATCCTCCAGATGGGAATGGTGCGCCGCCAATCCCCCAACTCCGAAATCCTCCGGGAGGAAATCGCGGCTGGACGGCTGGGCGAAATCTACCAGATCAACGTGAAGCAGATCCGCCGGCGCGGCATCCCCGGCATGGGCGGATGGTTCACCACAAAGGCCCAGTCTGGCGGCGGAGCGCTCATCGACATCGCCGTCCACTCCTTCGATTTGGCCCTCTGGACGACCAACTACTGGAACCCCACCCGCGTCAGCGCACGCGCCTACAGCAAATTCGGTTCGCCCATGAAGGACTACAAATACGTCTCCATGTGGGCTGGCCCGCCCAACTACGACGGCGTGTTTGACGTGGACGACTACGTGACTGGCCTCGTGCGCTTCGACACCCGCGCCACCATGACCTTCCAGGTCTCCTGGGCCGCCAACAGCGAGGACGGCAATTTCATGGAAATCCTCGGCGACAAGGGCGGCGCTGTCTTCGACTTCAGCAACAATCTCAAGTTCTTCACCGAAGTGAATGGACGCATCGCGAACGTCGAGCCCCAGTTCAAGAAGGAGGGCGTGGACATCTTCGCCAAAGAACTGACCAAGTTCATCGCGGCCATCAACGGCGAAGGCGAGGTGCCCGCCACGGGCGAACAGGGCGTCATCGACATGAAACTGCTGGACGCGGTGTACCGCTCCAGCCTGCTCAACCAGGAAGTGGAGGTATAGTAGCAGCCTATGTTTCCCGCACCCTTGACCTACCTGCTGGACGTTCAGCAGCTGCCCACCGTCGCCGCCCGCGAATACATGTTCCACGAACTCGCCGCCATCGGCATCGAGCATATCGTGCTCTCCGACCAGATGATGTGCGAAATCAAGAAGGAGATGGGTTTCCATGCCGCCGAGACCCTGGCCAAGCAGGTCAAGGAGGCGGGGTTGGACTTCGTGGACGCGCATGCGCCCTTCAGTCCGCAGCTGGACCTCTGCTGCCCCGACCAGACGATGCGCCCATTCCTGCTGGCCAGCCATAGGCTCCACATTGAAATCTGCGCCATGATGGGGGTCAGCACCCTGACCATCCATGTGGGGAACATGCACCGCTACGCCAAGCCAGGCGGGGAGCGCATGGAGGTCCAGCCCTTCCTGGACTTGACCTGCGAGGCCCTGGCCGAACTGCTCCCCCTGGCGGAGAAGCGCGGCGTGACCATCTGCATCGAGAACATCTGGAACCCCAACAACCAGCCCGAGCAGCTGCTCTACGTCAAGGGCCAGTTCCCGACTGACGCGCTGGGCTTCTGCTTTGACGCCGGCCACGCCAACATCATGGAGAAGAAGACGGACTCCCCCGAAAGCAACGCCAACGTCTGCTGGGGACTCTGCGGGCTTCCCGTGAAATGGCAGACAAGCGTGGTGGAGGAGATGCTCCCACACATCGTCAACTGCCACCTCCACGACAACAACGGCCTGATTGACCAGCACATCACGCCTGGACTGGGCAACGTTGACTGGAAACGCATTGTCACCCAACTGCGCAAGGCCCCCAGGCTGCAGAACATCCAATGCGAGGTCATCTCCATCCGCAAATGCCAGCCTTTCACCAAGGTGAAGGCAGCCTTTGACCGCCTGGCGGAACTGTAGTCACCTATGAGCGAGTCCTGGGATTTTTGGCATGACACAGCCCATTCGCCGTCATTCAACATGGCGGCGGATGAGCTTCTGCTGGAGACTGCCCCCGCCAGGGGACGGCCTTTGCTGCGCTTCTACGGCTGGGACAGGCTTTCCGTCTCCATCGGATGCGTGCAAAGCCTGGCGGCCGCGCCATCAGGCTATGCGGTGGTGCGCCGCCCCACTGGCGGTGGTGTGGTCTATCACGACCATGACTTCACCTACACGGTGGTGGTGCCTGAACAGCATTGGCTGAACGGCTTGAACCGGCTGGAAAGCTACGACCGCATCAACCAGGCCGTCCAGACCGCGCTGACGGAACTGCACTACGAGGCGAGTCTCTCCCAGGCGGAGATTCCCCACGAGGTTGACCGCCTCACGATGGTCTGCTTCACCAATCCGACCCGCTACGATGTCCTGCACGACGGCGCCAAAGTCGCGGGCAGCGCGCAACGGCGGACAAAGGACGGCATCCTCCATCAGGGCAGCCTCCATTTCGGCGGCCCCCTGCCCATGCCACGCCAAATTCTGGGCGAGGCCCTGCTCTCCGCGTTTCATCGGCTTTTGCAGGTCTCCTTTGTCCCCTTCGAGCCGACGCCGAATTTACTCGCCCTGATGACGGAACGCGCCGAAAGCAAATTCGCCAGTGACGCCTGGAACGCCAAACGCTGACCGATATCATGCCAGAAGAACGAGAATACGGAGTACAACCTATCGAGGCCAAGATGAATGAACTTGGCCTCGCCAACCACGATTTGGTGGCAGCCTCCACCGAGCAGTTGACTCACAAGATGGTCGCCAAGGCACGCCGCGGGCGCTGGCTGTCCTCCACTGTCCGCCAGAAAATCCTCCGCGCCTGGAACAAGGCCACCAAACGCACCGACTCCCTCGCCGATTTGTTCAATTACTAGCGGAGCCATCTTACAAATTTGATTGCAATGACTCAAAACATCAATCCTTTGGCTGAAGTATTTGGTTTTCCGCCTGATAATCTATCAGAAAAGGCGAAGCACTATCGTGAAAACAGGCTTTGTCCTTTTAACAATCGGTATCCAAACTGCACCAAGGATAAAGCAGACAATCCTCTTGGTGTTTGCAGCGTGAACCAAGGAGACACCAAAGTTATAACCTGTCCAGCGCGTTTTCGAGAGGATTGGATGATTTTGCAGAACGCGGCGGATTTTGTTTGGGAAAAGGGCACCCAATGGAGTTCTTTACCCGAAATCAAACTGGTCGATGCAGATGGGCAGTCCGCAGGCAATATTGATTATGTTATTGTTAGTTACGATGCGGCTGGCAGTATTGTTGATTTTGCTTCAGTTGAAGTTCAAGGAGTTTATATATCTGGAAACCTTCGCAATCCCTTTCAACAGTATATGGATAATCCGCAGGTTAATTTTCACTGGCATGGGGTAAATTATCCACGTCCTGATTATCTTTCTTCCTCACGCAAAAGATTAATCCCACAAATGATGTACAAAGGAGGAATATTCAAAGCATGGGGGAAGAAACAGTGTGTTGCCATCCAGAAGTCGTTCTTTGATACATTGCCAGAATTGCCACAAACTACCAAAGAACAAGCAGACATCGCATGGTTTCTTTACGATTTGAGCTACAATGAAACCGAAAAGCTGTGCCATTTGCAACTGGTAAAAACCGTATATACAGAGTTTCATTCAGCACTTCAACGTGTTATTTACACCAGTCCAGGAAGTTTGACGAACTTTATGTCGTTGTTACAGACCAAATTTGATGAGCGTACTTCCAATGCACCGGAAACCCATTCCGTTTTTGAATTACTATGACCAATCAACCACTTCAGTTGGAATTGTTCCCTGAATATTGGCTGCAAGCGGCAAAAAGCGTGCAGAAGGTCATCAATGTTGCTTCTGTACCACAGCGAAGTCCCTTTCGCTATCCTGGGGGAAAGACATGGTTGATTCCCACAGCGCGTAAATGGTTTCAGCAGGCGGAAAACAGTTCACTGCTAATAGAGCCTTTTGCGGGGGGAGGCATCATCACTCTTACTGCCATTGCAGAGGGCTATTTCAAGAAGGCCATCATGGTGGAACTTGATGACGACATGGCGGCGGCCTGGAAGACCATTTTTTCCAAGACCGATTGTCCGTGGCTGATGGAACGAATTAAATCGTTTGTAGTAAGCCCAGAGGAGATATGTCGTGCCAACAGTTTTGCCGAACTAGGCACAAAGGAGCGGGGGTTTGCAACCATTGTACGAAATCGCACGAATCATGGCGGCATCCTGGCAAGAGGTTCTGGGCTAATCAAAACTGGTGAAGGAGGAAAAGGCCTGGCCTCTCGTTGGTACCCAGGCACCTTGGTCAAGCGCATCATGGAAGCCAATGCATTATCCGATAAAATTACCTTTCTACATGGCGATGCCTTCTCCATTATGGAACAGTCTTTGGATGACAAGCAGTTTTGCTTCTTCATTGATCCGCCCTATACCATCGCGGGGAGAAGGCTTTACAATCACCATGAAGTGGACCATCAGCGCATTTTCGACCTGGCAAGCAAAATGAGAGGACATTTCCTGCTAACCTACGACGACACTGCGGAGATTCGTCAATTGGCAGAAAAATTTCAACTTCCATATCAAACCATACCCATGCAAACGACCCATCTAATCACC
>JAFRLP010000360.1 GCA_017431185.1 Victivallales bacterium
AAAGAACGCTATTTACTATACTCCCTTTTCATGGATATGCAAACGGCAAGAGCGTTTTTTTTCTTTTTTTTGATGCGATTCCGTCGTTCCGGAGCGACGAAACCGCGGGGGATTCATGCATTGGCCTGGTGATGGACGCCCGCCACAGCGCGGCCAGACGGCTCGTTCATCCGCTTGAACGCCTCGTCCCATTCCAGAGCTTTGGCGGTGGAGCAGGCCACGGAAGCCTCGTGGGGAACGCAGGAGGCCGCCGTCTCCGATGGGAAGCACTCCGCGAAGATGCTGCGGTAGAAGTATTCCTCCTTGGTGGCGGGCGTGTTGACGGGGAACCGATGGGCCGCGGCGGCGAACTGCGCGTCACTGACTTCACGGGCGGTCATCTCCTTGAGGGTGTCGATCCAGGAGTAGCCCACGCCATCGGAGAACTGCTCCTTCTGGCGCCAGGCGATTTCCGGCGGGAGCATGTCGCAGAAGGCCTCGCGCAGCAGCCATTTCTCGATTCTGTCGCCGCCATGCTTGCCTATGGTGGCGGGAAGACGACGACCACTGCACATTTTGTCGGCTGGACATACGCGCATGGCGACATCCAGGAATTCCTGGTCAAGGAACGGCACGCGCCCCTCGACGCCCCAGGCGGCCAGGGCTTTGTTGGCCCGCAGGCAGTCATATAGGTGGAGTTTGCCGAGTTTACGCACTGTCTCCTCGTGGAATTCACGGGCGTTGGGCGCCTTGTGGAAATAGAGGTAGCCGCCGAAAATCTCGTCGGAGCCCTCGCCCGAGAGCACCATCTTGATGCCCATAGCCTTGATGGCGCGAGCCATTAGGAACATTGGCGTGGCGGCGCGGATGGTGGTGATGTCGTAGGTTTCCAGATGGTAGATGACGTCGGGCAGGGCGTCAAGCGCCTCCTGGATGGTAAAATGGATTTCGTGGTGGACCGTGCCCAGGAAATCGGCGGCCTGGCGGGCCGCCTTCAGGTCAGGCGAATCCTCCAGTCCCACGGCGAAGGAATGTAGCCGCGGCCACCAGGCTTCCTGAGTATCGCCAGTCTCCACGCGCCGTCTGGCGTATTTTGCGGTGATGGCGGCGATGACCGAGGAGTCCAGTCCGCCCGACAGAAGCACGCCGTAGGGGACGTCACTCATCATCTGGCGTTTGACGGCGGCCTCCAGCGCCTCGCGGAGTTGCGGAATGGAGGTGGGGTTGCTTTCCACATTGCCGTAATCGAACCAGTCGCGCCGATACCATCTGACGGGTTCCGTCTCTCCGCTGAGCAGCCGATGTCCTGGCGGGAATTCACGTATGGTGCAGCAAATGCCTTCGAGCGCCTTGAGTTCGGAGGCGACGTAGTAGTGGCCATCGGCGTCCCACCCCTCGTAGAGCGGAATGACTCCAATGGGGTCACGACCGACCAGGTAGCGGTCTTCCTGCGAGTCATAGAGCGCGAAGGCGAAGATGCCCTTGAGCCTGTCGAGGAAATCCGTACCGTATTTGAGATAGAGCGGCAGGAGAACCTCGCAGTCCGAGTGGGTCTGGAATGCGTATTCGCCCTCCAGTTCCTTGCGGAGTTCCTGGTGGTTGTAGATTTCGCCGTTCACCGCCAGCACATAGCGTCCGCCGGGGCTGTACAACGGCTGTTTTCCCGACAGCGGGTCGATGATGGCCAGGCGCTCATGGGAAATCAGCGCATGTTCGCCCTCGAAGACGCCAGACCAGTCTGGGCCGCGGTGGCGGATTTTGCGCGACATGGTGAGCAGTTGCTTGCGCAGGTGCGCGGTCTTTTCCTGCTCGATTCCAAATATTCCGACAAATCCACACATGGTTCAGTTATTCCTTTCGTTGTGACTTTATGAACATGAGAGTGAAAACTGCTATACCAGGCTTTTCGCGCATTTCAGTCCATCGGCGATGGCGCGCACGACAAGGGAGGGGCCATTGCCCGCATCCCCCGCAATCAGCACGTTGCCCTGGTCGGGAAGGCCGAGGCTGTCCAGGACCTCCTGACGGGTTCGTTTCAGGAAGCCCATCGCCAGCACCACCAGGTCGCTCGGAATGACCTGGGACGGACCTGACGCCGTGAATTTCGCCGGACGCCCATTGGACTCGAATGTCCATTTGACGGGGACGACCTCCACGCCCGCGACCTGTCCGTTGTCGCCGAGAAAGCGCAGGGTGTTCAGCGACCAGAAGCGCTGGAGCCCTTCGTCCACAGAGGAGGAGCCGCGCAGGCGGTAGGGCCACATCGGCCAGGGCGTGTTTGGCGAGCGCACGACAGGCGGTTTGGGCATCAGGTCGATGGACATCACCGAAGCGGCTCCCTGGCGGATGACTGTTCCGCCGCAGTCGTTTCCTGTGTCTCCGCCGCCGATGATGAGGACTTTCTTTCCGGCGCCAGAGATGGGCGTTGATGCTGATTCGCCAGTGTTGCAACGATTTTGCCCGCCCAGCAATTGCAGTGCCTGGACAATCCCTTTCAGTTCTCTGCCTGGCGCCTTCAGGTCTCTGGCGACAGGAGTGCCGTTGGTCACGATGACCGCATCGAAGTGCTTCAGCAGATAACTGCCTGAAATGTCCTTGCCGATTTCCGTGTTGCCGTGGAATGTGATGCCAGCCTCCGCCATCAAGGCCCAGCGGCGGTCGATAAGCGCCTTGTCGAGTTTGAAGCAGGGGATGCCGTAGCGCAGCAGACCGCCTGGCTTTTCGTTGCGGTCGTAGATGGTCACCTGCCAGCCGGACTCATTCAGTCTGACGGCGGTTGCCAGTCCTGCGGGACCTGCGCCGATGACCGCCGCCTTTTTCCCATTGCGGCGTGCTGGCGCCGTCATTTTCACCCACCCTTTGGCAAAGGCGGTGTCCACGGCCATCTTCTCTATTTGCCGAACATTGGTCGCGCCGAATTCCTCGCCCTCCAGGCAGCAGGCGGACTCGCAGATGGCAGGGCAGACGCGACTGGTGAATTCGGGGAAGGGACTGGTCTCCGCAAGCCGTTCCCAGGCACCCTGCCAGTCTCCGCGCATGGCCGCGCGGTTGATGTCGGGGATGGCGTTCTGCAACGGGCAGCCCATCGCGTGGCAGAAGGGCAGACCGCAGTTCTGGCAACGTCCAGCCAACTGCTGGACCTCCTGTGCGGCCAGCCGCATTTCCACTTCATCATAGTCCTGGGCGCGCTCGGTGATTGGCCGATAAATGTGTTCCCGCCTGGCGGTTTCAAAGAAGGTCTTGCTCATGCCTGTGCCCTCCGTAGGATTTTGCGGTATTCGACGGGGAGAACGCAGACGAAGCGTCCGCGCCAGTCTGCCCATCCCTGGTGAATTCGCTTTGCCTTGGGGCTGCCAGTGGCGCTGAGGTGGCTTTGGAGCAGCGCCAGCAGTTCAGTCTCCTCTGGCGTTCCTGCGCGGATGGTCTCCAAATCGACGGTGGCGAGGTTGCAGCGCAGGTCGAAGTCCCCATCCTCGTCCAGCACGTAGGCGATGCCGCCCGTCATGCCAGCCGCAAAGTTCACGCCTGTTTTGCCGAGAACGACGACGCGTCCACCGGTCATGTATTCGCAGCCGTGGTCGCCAACTCCCTCCACCACGGCCAGGAAGCCGCTGTTGCGGATGGCGAACCGTTCTCCCGCCTGACCGTTGAGATAGATTTCCCCGCTGGTTCCGCCGTAGCCGATGACGTTTCCGGCGATGACGTTTTCCTCGGCTGTGCAGGTGTCGTTGCGGTCAGGAACAACGATGATTTTGCCGCCTGAAAGCCCTTTGCCGACGTAGTCGTTGGCCTCGCCCTCCAGATGGAAGGTGATTCCCTTGGCCAGGAAGGCACCGAAACTCTGTCCGGCGACGCCCTGGAAATCCACCCGCCAGGTGTCGTCAGGCAACCCTTGCTCGCCTTTGGCCAGCGTCAGATGACGGGAGAGCCGTGCGCCAACGGAACGGTCGGCGTTGTGGATGGGGAGGGCGATGCGGGCGGGAGCGAAGGTCTTCAGCGCGGCGCCGAGTTGGGGCATCAGTCTCGTGTCGTCCAAAGTCTCCAGGGAGTGTGTTTCGTCATGCCAGCGGACCTCCTTGCCGGGCATATAATGGAGGAGCGCGTCAAAGTCCAGTGCGGCGGCCTTTCCGACGGCGAGCGCGGGGTTGACCTCCAGCAGGTCGGCTCGTCCGACCGCCTCATCGAGCGAGTGCAGTCCAAGGGAGGCGAGGATTTCCCGCGCCTCCCCCGCGATGAAGCGCAGGAAGTTGATGATATGCTCAGGCTTCCCCTTGAAGCGCTTTCGGATGTCCGGGTCCTGGGTGGTGATGCCGGCAGGGCAGGTGTTGTCCTGGCATTGGCGCAGCATCAGGCAGCCCAGCGAGAGGAGCAGGGAGGTGGCGAAGCCGAACTCCTCGGCTCCCAGCAGGGCGGCGATGACAACATCGCGTCCGGTGCGCAACTGGCCGTCCACCTGAATCTTGATTTTTCCCCGCAGGTTGTTCTTGACGAGGGTCTGCTGGGTTTCGGCCAAGCCGATTTCCCAGGGCATTCCTGTGTGTTTGATGGAACTGAGGGGTGCTGCGCCCGTTCCGCCGTCATGGCCGGAGACGACCACCACGTCCGCCTGCGCCTTGGCGACTCCGGCGGCGACGGTGCCTACTCCGCTTTCGGAGACCAGTTTCACGGAGATGCGGGCGGTGGAGTTGGCCGCCCGCAGGTCGTGGATGAGCTGCGCCAAATCCTCAATGGAGTAGATGTCGTGGTGTGGCGGCGGTGAAATCAGGGTGACTTTCGGGGTGGCGTGACGGGTGCGTGCAATCTCCTCGTTCACCTTGTCCCCCGGCAGTTGTCCGCCCTCGCCAGGCTTGGCGCCCTGGGCCATCTTGATTTGCAGGTCTTTCGCGTGGGCCAGATAATCGATGGTCACGCCGAACCGGCCAGAGGCCACCTGGCGGATGGCGCTGGCACGGCATTCGCCATTGGCGTTCGGAAGATTGCGTTCAGGCCCCTCCCCGCCTTCGCCGGAGTTGCTCATGCAGCCCAGGCGGTTGAAGGCCACCGCAATGGTCTCGTGAGCCTCGGGGCTGAGTGCGCCCAGGCTCATCGCGCCCCCGACAAAGTGCCGAAGGATGGATTCCACTGGCTCCACCTCCTCCACTGGGATGGCGGGCGACGCTGGGCGGAAGCGCAACAGGTCACGCAGACGGACCGGGCATTGCGGTTCGTTGAGCCCCTTGGCGAAGGTCTGGTACTGGGCGACGTTGTTCTCCCGCACGGCGCGATGCAAGGCGCAGACCGACAATGGCGTGACCAGGTGAGGCTCGCCGTTCACCCGCCAGCGGTAATTCCCGCCGACGGCGAGAGGGTGCCCTGGCGCGGATTGGCGCGCGGTCTCCACCCGCTCGCGCACCTCCGCCGCGATCTCCTTCAGGCCAATCCCGCCGATGGCGGAGGGGGTGCCAGGGAAGTAGCGGCGGACGAGTTCCGCCCCCAGGCCAAGCGCCTCGAACATCTGCGCGGAACGGTAACTGCGGAGGGTCGCAATCCCCATTTTGGACATGCACTTCAGCAGTCCCTTGTCGATGGCGGTGATGTAGTTTTCGGTGGCCTTTGCGGCGTCGCCGTCCTTGGCCAGGTTGCTCACCGTCTCCAACGCCAGATAGGGATGGATGGCGGTGGCGCCGTAGCCCAGCAGCAGCGCGAAGTGCATGACCTCACGCACCTCGCCAGACTCGACGATGACGCCGACTGGCGGGCGCAGCCCCGCTGCCGTCAGCGCACGGTTGACGGCGGCGACAGCCAGCAGGGAGGGGATGGGCAATTCATCCCTGCCCAGTGTGCGGTCGCTCAGCAGCAGGACACCTGCCCCTTCCCGCACGGCGGAAACGGCTTGGCTCTCCAGTTCATCCAGTGCCTGTTCCAGGTCATCGCGCCAGGAGAGCGGCAGTGCCTTGACCGTCACCTTGGGCTTTTCCAGCACCATCAGACGCATGAGGTCCTCCCCTGTGAGCACGGGGCGCGCCAGGCGGATGACGCTGGCGCGGTGCTCTTCCTCGGAGAGGATGTTTCCGCAATTGCCGATGTAGGTCGTCAGGCTCATCACCAGTTCTTCGCGGATGGGGTCGATGGGCGGATTGGTCACCTGGGCGAAACGCTGCTTGAAATAGTTGAAAAGCAGTTGAGGGCGTGGCGAGAGGACGGCCAGAGCCGCATCATTGCCCATGGAGCCGACTGGCTCATGACCCGTTTCGACCATTGGACGCAGGAGCAGTTCCACATCCTCCTGTGTCCAGCCGAAGAGCCACTGGCGTTCCCGCAGGCCATCCGTGACTTTGGCGGCGGCGATGGTGTCGAACATTCCCGCGACGGGGATTTTGTTCTCGCCCGACCAGCGGCGGTAGGGCATTTGACGGGCGATGGTGTTTTTCAGTTCGGTGTCCAGCACCAGCCTGTGCGCCTTGAGGTCGCACCAGAGGATTTCTCCAGGCTTCAGGCGTCCTCTCCGCACCACCTCGGCGGGGGACAGGTCCAGCACGCCAGTCTCGGAGGCCAGGATGAACTTGCCGTCCCTGGTCAGGGAGTAGCGGGCGGGGCGCAGTCCGTTGCGGTCAAGCATGGCGCCGCAGCCGCAGCCGTCGGTGAAGGTGACGGCAGCCGGGCCGTCCCAGGGTTCCACCAGCGTGGAATGGTAGTCGAAGAAGCCTCGGATGTCCTTGGTGAGATGGTAGTTCTCGCCCCACGCCTGGGGAATGAGCATCATCATCACATGAGGCAACGACCGCCCGGCCTGGCAGAGCAGTTCCGCCATGTTGTCCAGGCAGGCGGAGTCGCTCTGGCACTCGTCAATCAGGGGGAGGAGTTTCCTGAGGTCGTCCCCGAAGAGACCGCTGCGCAGGAACGCCTCGCGGGTGCGGGCGTGGTTGAGGTTGCCCCGCAGAGTGTTGATTTCGCCGTTATGGGCGAGGAGTCGGAATGGCTGGGCCAATTGCCAGGTAGGGAACGTGTTGGTGCTGTAGCGCTGGTGGACAAGCGCAAAGGGGGAGGTGAACAGTTCATCCGCCAAATCCAGGTAGAAGGACTCGATTTGCGGAGCCAGCATCAGCCCCTTATAGACGACTGCAAAACTTCTGTACGGCCTGAGCGCCGGGCAGATCGCGCGGATTTTCATCCTCCCGCTGCAGGCTCATCAGGCCCTGGTCAAGATCGGCGGCGTGGAAAGCCCGGTGATGGG
>JAFRLP010000361.1 GCA_017431185.1 Victivallales bacterium
AAAACGGCATCGTGACAACCTATTGGGTGATGAGGACATCCTTCAATCAATTATATTCATAATATAATGGCATTTAACAGGTTATCAATGTCAAACATCGTTTTTTTTATCATTTTGTTCGCGAGACCTTACGGAATCAGGTATACCAATAAAAATGGATTTATGGGTATCTAGTTGATGCCACCTATTGTCAGAAAAACCATATCAGTAGTGTCCCAAACACAACATTGCTTTGCATCTAGTGTTTGGTGGCGTCAACTAGATACCCACATAATTCTTTTGGAAGAATTACAAATCGAAGATTCGAAAAAAGGAGCCAAAAAGGTATCTTGTCATTCCTCGTGTCCCTTGAAAACGCACATCAATATTAGTGTGTGAGGCAATAACAGTTGTCTCACCCGATTTGGGGTGGAGCGAGCAGGCCTGATGGGGCTGCGTAGCGTTCCAGGCGGTTGGCCATGGTGTTGGTGACGCGCAAGGCGAGGGAGTGGCGTCCGGCAGGGAGGTCAAACAGATAGGGGGCGAAGGCGCGCGAAGTGTACTCCTTCCCGTCGATGAGCAGGGTGACATTGACGGCGGCGACAGAGGGCAGCCGCAGACGTGCCCCGTCGGCGAACTCCTGTGCGCCGAAATCGTATTCGACCGTTCCCGAGTAGAACAACTGCCCCTGTCTTTCCCATCCTGTGGTCAGTTCCAATTCGCCGCGTCTGGGGCTGAGGCGGATGATTTCGCTTTGCGGCGCGTACATCTTCAGCATGTACTGGCTGTGGGCGACGTGATGCCAGTCGCCTTGGCGTATCGACTCCACATCAAACTCTCCCTGCAACAGGCAGGGCGTGGTGAATTGGGCGGGGGTGGGGACGTGGATGGAGGATTTCCCCGCTGGCAGGGAAACCGTATATGCCAGGTAGGGGTCGTCAAATTCGCGCATTGGCTGCGCTCCCTCCAATGGCTGGCCGTTCAGCAGCGGAGTGCAGCCCGATTCGGCGGGCACCAGAAGGCGGACGCGACTCTCCGCCGTCGCCTCAATCTCCAGGTTTTCCTCAAAGGGGACGGACTGCGGGGAGGCGAAGCGCACAGGCACCCATGCGGGCAGAGCGCGGGCCGCGGAGAACTGCCTGGGCTGGCGGTACTCCTCGTAGGGGCCGCCGAGCACGGCGATTTCCCCAGGCAGCAGGGCGACGTGCCAACTGCGACTGCCCCAGGCCACCGTCCCTGTGAGTTCGTGTTCGGCCCAGATGTTGGCGACCAGCATATACTCCACGCCATTGGACAGACGCCGATGCATCCAGGCAATCTTGCCGCCGCTGAAACTGCATTCCGTGGCGGGAAGCGGGGCATCTGGGTTCTGATACGGGTCAATGACGCAGGCGAACTGGCTGGCCTGCTCTTTGGTGCAGACCACATAGCCGACTGGCTGGCGGTTGAGTTTGTCGCAGACCTGGAAGAAGGCGTCGGCGCCGGCGCCTTGCCAGATGGCTTCGGTCGGGTCCAGCACACCGATGGGGGCGACATACGTTCCCTCTGCGGCGGCTCGGCAGGCGTGGGCCAGCATGTCGTTGAACTGGCGAATGCCTGTCTTCAATGTGGTCTGGCTGAACTCGGGGGGCGCAAAGTATTTGGTCTCGCCGAAGAAACGGTGGTGGACGGCGTGCGGAACGATGAAATTGACGCCCTGCATAATCTGCCAGGCGGCGATGCGGCGGAGCTGGTCGTATGTGGCGCCCCAGTTGGTGGCCGCGAACATTTCGCACATGGCGCGCTGCTTGCCGAACAGATGCGCGGCGGAGCCAGCCAGTTTGGCGCGGACGTCCCTGCTTGTGTTGGCGAAATTGGGGTCGTAAAGCCGTTCAGTGCCGCCGCCGCGGGTCACTTCCGGGTGGAACAGGCGGGTGTCGTAGTGGGTGCCGCCATCCAGTTCCAGAATCTCATGGTCGGTGCCTGGGCGTCCAGAATGACGCAGCAGTGCCAAGCCCTGTCCCTCGCTGTAAAGGGAGCTGCGGAAACATTCGGGGAAGGGGAGGGGACCTGTGTCCGAGGTATGGAAGGTGTACTCCAGACCGTGCTCCTGGCACCAGCGGCTGTTGTTGGCAAACCACTGCTGGTAGAGGTCGCCGCACAGCCACCAGTAGTCCTGGGCGGCCTGCTGGTCGGTGCCGTTGAACAGACCCGCCAGCCGTTCCTCAATGCGGTAGCCGAAATGTGCCTGGAAACGGGTGGCGAACTGGCGGCTCCAGGGATAGTACTGGTCGCCCTTGAGTTCCTTTATCAGGCGCGGGAGGATGCGGCGGTTGTCGGCGTCCGAGAAGAACCCCGTCATGCCGTGCCCGAAATATTTGCCGAGACGGCGCCGATGCTCCTCATAGACCAGTTCAATGAACAGACGGGAGCTTTCCGGCTCCTCGAAGGCGGGATACCCCCATGGCACATCCAGAATTTCCAGGCGGCCTTCGGGGTTGGGCTTGAGCCGCTGCTGTCCCAAGTTGGGATTGATGGCCTCGATTCGGCCGCCTGCATCGCCCGGCGGGAAATTGAAGCCGTCGTTCATCCACAGTTCCAAATCCTCCTTGAGGCATGCCTTGATGAACCGTTCGGCCATCTCGTACCAGGAGTCCGAAAGGTATCCTTGGGAGTCAAAGCCAGTGGGGGGCTTGTTGAACAGGACAATGCCGCCAAAGCCCTGCTCGCGCATTCGGCGCATCGCGTCATCCGCAGCCTGCTGGGTCAAATCCTCTGCCTGGGTTGTGTTGATGAAATAAAACGGAATGGGACGGTAGGTCATGTTCAAAAATCCACTGACGGTTGTTGATTACAAAAACAGCGGGTCGTGGACCGACCCGCTGGCAGGATGTTTGGCTCGGACCGCGTTTATTTCTTGCGCTGGTCAATGACACGCTTGCCCTTGCCCGCGAAGCGTTCGATGGTGCCAGGCTCGGCCAGGGTGATTTTGGCGTTGATGCCGATGATCTGCTTGATTTTGGTGTTGACTTCGCGGCGGAGCGCCTCCATCTTGCCAATCTGGTCGGAGAACACCGTGCTGTTGACCTCGACACGCACCTCCATCTGGTCAAGTGTCCCTTCGCGGGAGATGATCAGCTGGTAGTGCGGCTCGATGCCGGGAACCGTCAGCAGGACGCTCTCCACCTGGGACGGGAAGACGTTGACTCCGCGGATGATGAGCATGTCGTCACTGCGGCGGCGTACTCTCTCCATGCGCACCAGCGTGCGCCCGCACTGGCATTTCTCGTAGTGCAGGGCGGAGATGTCACGGGTGCGGTAGCGCACCAGCGGCATGCCGGTCTTGGTGAGATGGGTGAAGACCAGTTCGCCCTCCACGCCTTCGGGGAGAACCTCGCCGGTGTCGGGGTCGATGATTTCCGGATAGTAGTGGTCCTCGAAGATGTGCAGTCCGCAATTGTATTCGCAACTGCCGGAGACTCCTGGCCCCATGATTTCGGAGAGACCGTAGATGTCATGGGGGGCGATGCCGGAGCGTTCAATCATCACCTGGCGCATCTCATCCGTCCATGGTTCGGCGCCGAAGAACCCGTGGCGCAGTTTGGTGTCGTGCAGGTCGATGCCCATCTGTGCGGCCTGTTCGATGATGTGCATGAAGAACGAGGGGGTGCAGCAGATGGCGGTGACGCCCAGGTCCTTGATGAGCATAATCTGCTTTTCGGTTGCTCCGCCGCCGGCGGGCACGACGGCAGCACCCAGTCTCTCCACGCCGTAGTGCGCTCCCAGACCGCCGGTGAAGAGGCCATAGCCGTAGGCGACCTGGATGATG
>JAFRLP010000362.1 GCA_017431185.1 Victivallales bacterium
AACCACATCAAGGAGACAAGACAATGGCGTACAAGAAACCTCAGTTAGTTGCTAAAGCCCCCGCAAAGAAATCCTACTGCGGTCCTTGCCAGGTGAAGTCGGGAATGACCCCGATTACCTGCAGGTGCTGAGTATTTGCAAGCAAGGAGCGCCGCATACTGTAGGCGCATAAAAATCCCCAAACTCCGAACGGAGTTTTTTGTTCCAAGCCCAACCACATCAAGGAGACAAGACAATGGCGTACAAGAAACCTCAGTTAGTTGCTAAAGCCCCTGCAAAGAAATCCTACTGCGGTCCTTGCCAGGTGAAGTCGGGAATGACCCCGATTACCTGCAGGTGCTAATTAAAGACAGCAAATTAATCTGGACAGGCTCATTTTGATTCATTGCATCTGAATGGGCCTGTTTCTATGTTGCTCTGATAAAAATAAGAATGATGCGCACAATAACAATACATTAGGAAACAAGATGGCATCGACGATTTTCATAAGACTCTCCAAGCAAGCATATAAGCGTGATTATGGAAACTTTGTCTATTTTTATAATAACTTGAATGCCAGCGATATGGTATTTAGTGATGCCTATGTTTTTACAGAAAAAATATCACGTCAGCCAATAGAAAAATCCAAAGTACTTGATTATATCATATCCGCTTATGATTGTCCACAATCAACGGAAATAGTCAATGATTTCAATAATTTTTTGAATATTCTTGTCGCTGGTGGGTATGTTGTAGAAGGAGAATCTCTTGAAGAACTTGACCGACGAGAATCTCATTTTTTCTACGATATGGACAATCCTAAAACAGAACGGAATATGACAGTTATAACCGATTCTCAAGAAGAAGTGTTGCCACGGAAAATTCTTGGAGATTATTTCACACAACACCCAACTTTGTTTACACTACAGCTGGATATTACTGAAGCATGTACGGAGCATTGCATCCATTGTTATGTTCCAGAATTCAAACCAGTTTTTTTGCCTTTCGACAAAATAAAAGAAGTGTTAGACGATTTTGCAGAAATGGGTGGGCTTCATGTGACCCTTTCTGGGGGCGAGTGTTTGTTGCACCCTGATTTCGAGAGAATAGTACGTTACATCCATCAAAAGGATTGTATATGTAAAATCTTGAGTAATCTCACTCTTTGTGACGATGAGAAAGTAGCGTTGTTTAAGGAATTAGAATGTAGCGTTCAAGTTTCCTTGTACAGTATGAATCCTACGATTCACGATTCAATTACTCGAATACATGGTTCTCATAACAAAACCAAAAGAGCAATTGAAAAACTATATCAGGCGAATGTACCCGTGAAAATATCCTGCCCAACAATGCAGGAGAATTTTGATCAATATTTAGATGTCATGAAATATGCTGAAAGTATGCATATGTTTGCCCAGACGGACTGCATTTTAATGGCCAAGTCAGATGGAGATCAAAGTAATTTGGCACATCGACTTACTTTGGAGCAAACAAGGCATGTAATGGAAGATATGGTTATGGGATGCATTCCGACTATGGAAAAATTTTTCCATCCGTCGCATAAAGAAGAAATGCCTGCCCCTGAAGAGTGGGCAGATGATAAAATTTGTGGTGCCGGAATAGATTCTATATGCCTTGAAGCAGACGGTTCTTATTGCGCTTGTTCAGGCTTCCAGGGTTTTTCATTGGGGAATTGTTATAAACAATCCTTGAGAGATGTCTGGGAGAACTCACCCCGACTTAAATATTTGCGTCAGCTTAGAGGAAAGGATTTTCCAAAGTGTATTCATTGCAAAAATCGCAACTATTGTTCAGTTTGTCTTGTGCGAAATTTTAACGAGACTGGTGATATGTTAAAAATCATTGACCACTTTTGCCAAGTGGCTGATATAAATCGTCAGGTTGTTGAGGAATATCACAGAGACTTGGAGAGAAAACATGGCAAGTGACGCTCATGTACATATGGGCTATTTCCCACGATTTGGCCATGACGAGCCTTTTTATTATTCCCCCAGGCGAATTTTGGGTATTTTGAATCGTGCAGGCGTAGACAACTTCATAGTTTCATCCACAAATGCAATATGGGATGCCACAGGTGAAGCAATGCATCAAGAAGCTCAGGAAATGAAGCGACTTGCCGGCAAGCGGGCTCACATCTTCTTTTGGTTAACTGATATGTATTTGGAAAACGACCCCAATTTGGTAAAACTGCCAGAGGGATTGTACGAGGGGTTCAAGTTGCATAGCGTAGAAACGCCCTGGCTAAAAATGCCGAATGAGTTCAAGCGCGTATTGGATATTGCACGTGAATTGAAGTTTTGTGTTCAACTCCACACGGGAGAGTCGGGAAATGGCGATGGAATGATGGAATTTTTACCATATTGCCTCAAATATAAGGATATTCATTTTGATTTGGCGCATGGCAGTCCTTCATCGCAAATAAACGATGTTTTAGCAAAAGCAGATAACGTTTGGATTGACACAGCATATGTTCCCTTCAATGAAGTCATAACATGGATTGAAAACGGAGCAAAGAAAGAAAAACTGATGTTTGGAAGTGATTTGCCTACCCAGCAACGATATCGCAATGTAAACCTAACACAGCATATGCGGAATGAAATCAAGAAAGTTATCTTTGACGATATATGTTCTTCAAACTTACTTCAATATTTGAAATTGGATTTTTCATCGAGTGACTGCTGTAATAAAGATGTTTTGAACAACAATTACATGGAGACTGCTAAATGAGTTTTCTAAAAAAACTTGGTGCTGTGGTCGTAGGAACGGCTTCCGCGACAGCCTGGCTCGGGGCAAAGGCAGTGGAAGCGGGGTTCGATGCTATGGCAAGCAAACTTGGAACCAACGGAAGTGTTACGGGCAGTAGTGGTCGCACTTATACAGGTGGCGACTACAAAGACGCCGCAGGGAAAGCAGGTAAGTTTGCAAGTAACGACAAAGGAATCGTCCACAAAGGCTTCGACAAAGCCAAAAAACTCTGGAACGACAAATAAGAGGAACAACAAATGTTACCACCAGTCCAACCGAATCAGCAACGTTGTGTGACCTGTCACTACTGGCAGGGCGGAAGAAGAATCAAGACGCTTAATAGCGTGGAAAAAGTCGTAGAGCCTCTTTCCGCAACAGGCCAATGCCCAATGTTCTCCAATGGGAAGAACATGAACTACAACCAGACACCTCCCAACTGCGCTGGCTGTTCCTACAAGCGCTGGCTTGAACTTCCGTAATCTCTCTGTCCAGTTAGTGCCAGACTAGGTGGTCTGTTTCGTCTCGGTGCTTTCTGCGTCGAGGCTATTTTCCCGTACCTATGGATTCTGGAAAACAGACCATCGGCGTGGCAGAAAGTCACAGGGATGTAACCTCGTTCTAAACAACAGGGGGCAGAAACGCCGCTACCAATACCGCTGACCCTTACTTCATCTCATAACTCACCTCATAACAAGGCGATATGACTTCGCCGCCATTCTCCGCCTCCGTCAAATATGGTATGGGTCATAGGTTGGAGAATGGTTTTGCGGGGCGGAGAATGGGAATGGATTCGCGCGTTTCTGCTCCACCAGTCGATTTTCAGCAGGGCTTGATGGCAAGCGCCGTCAAGCCCTTATGCGTTTCCGCTCTTTCTCCCTGCGGGACGGGCACTTGCGAAGATTCTCTCTCGGAGAATGAATAGTTGCCAGAGAAGGCTTTTTCGCACGTTTTCGCCTACCGGAAACGCCGAAATCCATTCTTGTTCTCCGTTTTTTCTCTTTGAGTAAAGGTCGCGACCTTTATTAGCACTGTGCGCGAACCCATTCTTGTTCTCTTTTTTCCCAAAAATTCTCCGCGGGGCGTTTTTGAGTAGGGAGTAAAGGTCGCCCAAAGTTGGGTTCCGGCTTTTCCGGTGCCGTTTGGGGTACAACTCGTGACCCCTACTAGGAGGATTTTCGGCGTTTTCGGGCCATTTTCGCGAGGAAAAGTTGGAACTTTTTTAGCCAAGGTCGAGAACGCCTTTCCGAGTTTGAACACACTTCCAGGCGCAAGATAAAGGCCGCCGGACTTATGTCTGACGGTTCGAGTTTGCGCAGTCGGGCGGTGTCCGTCGTGGGCGTCGCCACATCGCCACACTCCCCCGCACGCTTGACTTCGGTGCGGATTGCATTATATTGTTCTCGCCGGCTTCGGTCGTTGACGGACGTCCGCCCGCAGTCCGGGCTCCCCTGGCACAGCGGGCGCCGAAGCGGCATTTTTTTCGGTTCATCTTCTCCACACGACCGCGCCCCATATCTCCGGGACGAGCTGTAGGATCAAGCAAATTTGCGCCAGTTCCCAATGAATGAAACTGAAGGGGCATCATCTCTTGTTTAATAATCAACATAACTAAAGCAGAGAAGAATGAAAGGACAACGAAATTGGCACGCTTTCCGAGTTTGGCTGCAATTGGCGGGTCTTGCGCTTGTCTGCTTGGCGGCAAACGGCTGCGCGGGCGGGATTCTGGAGAGTTATTTGGGGCAGACGCGGGTGGTGTTCTACGGCCTGGTGAAAGACCAGCACGGGAGGCCCGTGGAGGGTGCCACGGTCGCGTACAGAATCAACTCCTTCTCCTTGCCGCATCTCAAATTTCGGCAGGGGAGCGTGAAGACCGGAAAGGACGGCAGGTTCACCATTCGGGACGGCCACGGCTCTGGCATGGGAATCAAGGACATCCGGCTGGAAGGCTACGAGTTTTCGGGGCGTGCGCGCTATTACGAATACCGTGGCTACTACACTGACTGCTTCAAGCCCGACAAGGAGCATCCGGAGGTGTTCACCGTTCGCCGCAAGGAGCCCGAGGCGGTCTTTCTGTACAGCAAGGCTTACATACACGCGGAATTGCCAGCCCTGGTAAAGGGCGAGATATGGAAAGGATGGGACCTGGGTGGGGGAGACTGCCTGGGACCTGAAGCGCGGAATGAACCACGTTTGTTTTTCGATCTGGAAATCACCTGGGAGCACGATGCGGAGAGGAAGGAGTGGACGGTGCACGTGAAGGCGAACGGGGAGAACGCGGGCTTTCAGCTGCGGGACGAGAAGCTGTACGTCGCCCCCGAGGACGGCTACGTGAAGGAGCGGACCTTCACCTTCGGGTATTCTAAGGCGCTTCCCGTCAGGCACGTCTACCTGCGCCTGCGCGACCCCGGCATGTACGCGCGGATGGACATCCTCCGTGCCTGCGCCAATGCCAACTGCGTCTATATCGAGGGGAACGAATACATCAACCCCTACGGGAGCCGTTGCCTGGAAGGAGTTTCCTTCGACTGTACAAACGAGGAAACAGGAGAACTCTATTCGCAATGCACAAAGGAGGCGGTGAAGGCAATCCAGAAGCAGTACCTGGCTCCCCGTCCCCCGTTCGAGGAGTGGATCAAGAAGGGGAAGGCAAAGTACTGACCCTAACCGAGAATGGGAGTCTTGAAAATTGGTGAGCTGTTTTTGCGAAATGGAGCGAGGACCACTTCTCGATCCAAATGACTTGAAAGGGGCGTGGCACTTGATGGTGGCGCGAAATCTTTACTGTTATGCTTCAAAATCCAAATAAGCTGGTAATCGAATGCCGATGGAAAATGACTGTACAGGACTTGGAAGCAAAAGGCTTGTGGTCAAGCTGATCCAGCCCAGGGCGACGCGCCGCCCAATGGATACCGGGCTGAAGCTGCGCATGGCGCCACATCTCGGCCTGCTGACAATCGCGGGAATTGTCGAGGCGCAGGGACATTCCGTCCTGCTTGTCAATGAGAACGTGGCCGAGGATGTCTCCACCGCCGGCGTGGATCTGGTCGGCATTTCCACGACTCTGGATGTCCTTGGCCGGGCGCATGAACTGGCGCTTGCCTACCAGGCCCTGGGGGTGCCCGTGGCGGTCGGCGGCATCGGGGTGACGGCTGATCCCGACTACGCGCAGGCCCTTTTCGGTACGATCTGCATCGGCCCGGCGGAGGGGCACTGGCCGGAACTGCTCGGCGATGCCGCACAAGGCCGCCTGAAGCGCAGATACTCAACTCCGCCCGATTTCTCCGGCGAGGCGCTGCTTCCGCCGTCGTTTAAGTCCGCCGACACGGCTGGCTATTTGTATTCCAATGTGATAGCCACCAGCCGCGGATGTCCCTTTCGCTGCGATTTCTGCTATAACAGCGCCACAAGGGGGACTTGCGGCTATGTCTACCGAACCGTGGAATCGGTCCTGGCCGAAATCCGCTCGAAAAGGACACGGCACATTATGTTCATAGATGACAATTTCATCGGGAATCCCGCCTTTACGAGAGAACTGCTGGCGGCCATCGCGCCCCTGCGCTTGAAATGGAACGCCGCAGTCTCCGCCAATATTCTGGAAATGCCTGACTTGCTTGACCAAATGCGGGAGACCGGCTGCAAGAGCCTTTTCATCGGCATCGAATCCCTGAACGGTGCGGCGCTGAAGGATGTCCACAAGGGCCAGAACCGGGCTGAATGCTACGAGGAGCTGGTGGAGGCCCTCCATTCCCGAGGCATCATGGTCAACGCCAGTTTTGTATTCGGGCTGGACGAGGATGACGCCGGCGTGTTCGATCGTACCATAGACTGGATTGTCAAACACCGGATCGAATCGGCGACATCCCATATCCTCACCCCTTATCCCGGCACGGAACTCTACCGCAGAATGGAGGCGGACGGCCGCATTTTCGACCATGATTTCTCACACTACGACACCGCGCATGTGGTCTTCACACCAAGGCACATGACACCCCAGGAGCTGTACGACGGCTATCTGCGCGTCTACCGCGAAGTGTTTTCGCTTAAGAACATCTGGAAAAGAATGCCGCTTATGCGCAGCCAGGCGCTCCCCTATCTCCTGTTCAATCTATTCTATCGCAAATACGGACACTTCACAGAAGGCCTAGGCAATCTGGTGGGCTTCCACCGCCTCGGTCGCCTGGCCCGCTGGCTCTCATACCACATCGGCTGAGCCCCTCGCCAATTCCGTGCCACGCGGTTGAAATGCGCAAGACAAAGGCCGCCGGGCAGCGATGCCCGACGGCCTTGTGTTCCATTGGCAGTCCTATTCTCCGAGCAGCTCGCGCTCCTGCTCGTCCCAGTCGAGGGGGATGCTTTCGCGCAGCCGCAGGACGGTCAGCGTCGGCGGGACGTCGCCCGACACGATGCGATGCACGATTTCCGGCGAGAGCGTCGCGAGGCGCAGCGTCCGCGAGACGCGGGAGCGGTCGATGCCAAGCGCCGCCGCCAGCTCCTTGCCGTTGGCGTAGCGCCCCTCGTCGATCGCGCGCTGCCAGGACCACGCCCGCGCCAGCATCGTCGCCAGCGAGGTCTCCCGCGTCGGCTCGTCGCCGTCCAGCGGGACGATGCGCCGCCGATCGCCCCGGCACCGAAGCGCCACGGGCAGGTGGACGCGCAGGTTGCCGTTTTCTAGTTTTTCAGTTCTGATCTTCATTCCACGCCTCCCCGGCGAGGGCTTCCATCCCCGCCGTCTTGAGTTCCAAGGTTATCTCGTTCAGTTCCACGGTCACCGACTCCAGAAGGAGTTCAGCGACGCGCTGCTGTTCGGCCCGCGTCAGCTGCTCCATCGGCTTTTCGCCGAGAAGCGCGGCAATCTGGCACGGCTCAAGGCCTGTCATCTCGCCGAGGGTGGCGAGGACCTGTGTGGTCGCCAGAAACCTGCCGAGCTGTCCGAACACATAGCCCTCGATCTCGGCGGCGGAAAGCCGGCGCACGGGGCTGGGCGAAGGAGGTCTGGCGGCGTCCGAACCAGGCCTCGTTGAGCTCGTCCAGCGTGCGGGGCTTGCGGCTGAGGATGCGCTCCACGAAGTCGCGGTCGGTCGGGCGCGTGTAGTGCGACAGGCGGCTCTCCAGGGTTCCCGCGCTCTTGTGGATGAGCTTCTCCTGCTTGTAGTGGATGCGGACCAGGTTGGTGAGCTGTTCGGCGGTCCAGCCTTCGACGCCGACGTGGACGTGCTGGCTGGTGGTCGCGGGGGTCTTCGTGCCCGCGTGGCGGATGGCGCGGATGATCGCCTGCAAGAGCTCGATGTTCTCCCACTTGAGGATGGGGGTCACGAACTCGGCGCCGCCGCGGAGGCTGCCGTCGCTCATCGCCTTCCACGCGCGCCCCTCGGCGTCGATGACCGCGATGGTGTCGGGGGGACCGCCCTGGTAGTTGATGCGGCCGCCGACCACGCTCTGGATGGCCTCGGCCATCTTGCGGCGGGTGAGGT
>JAFRLP010000363.1 GCA_017431185.1 Victivallales bacterium
GGAGACGTAGCAGGCCGGGTCCGCGATATAGACCCCGACCACGAAATTCTCCCCGTCGCGCCGACAGGAGAGCGCATCGTCTATCTCGCGGGTCTCCAGGTCATCAATGCTGAACACGAGAGATTCGCTGACCAGTTTTCGCCCCTCGGTCGAAAAACGCTCGGGCAACGCCTCCACCGCCGCCAGGACAGCGCGCGAAAAACCCGCGTGGATGCCGTTGACCAGCAGAAACTCATCCGCCTCCGGCGGCATCCGATGGGTCGCCTTCAGCAGACGAATGCCCGCCTCGCGCGCACTCATCTTGGGACGGATGCGGGCCAGCAGATTGACAGCGTCGCTGTTGGCGCCGCACATCAGGTAGTCGATGGTTGACTTCAGGAACTGCTCCTGCTCCCCTGGCACTGGAAACGCCTCCTCCGCATTGTGCAGAAGCGCCTTGGCAAGCCAGGACTCCGTGCGCTCCCGCAAAGCGGCCTTCTCGGCACGGAGCCGACGCAGGCGCTCCACTTCGGCTGCCTCCGCCGCCGAACGGACCAGCATGCAGGTCGGCTGCCGCTGGAAATGGACGGTATCCTCTGGCAGCCTCCGAGCCAATGCCGACAGGTGACTCGGGGTGCGGTCTCCGAAGAACGCCTCCGAAAGTTCGGCAATGGGATATTCACCTGGCTTTTCGGAGAAGATTTCCCAGAGGAGCGCGGCGTCAACCTCCGCCATGGCGGCCTCCGTCTGCCGTTTTGCCTCGGCGAGCCGCACCAGCGCCTCCCGTCCGTCACGCCCCCAGTTCACCCAGACCTGACGGTTGGCCACCCGGATGTTGTCCTGCCCTGTGGTAGCGACCCTCACACCACCGTCCTGCACCTTCAGCACCACGCCAAAGCACATCTCGTGGCCATTGAGAAAATCGACCAATGTGTTTTCCGAATATTCCATTTTGCTCCGCTATTTCGCTTTCCACTCCATGCTGTCGGCGGGACGCCAACGCCCTCCTCAATACACAGCAATACCAATGGATAATATAATGCAGAATAGCGTTTTTGCCTAACGGTTCACCGCATTTTCACGCTGTTTGTCACCAGACAGTGCGGAATTCCGCCTGGCGTGGGCAGGATCCGCGCCTCCACGCCAAAGGCGGTGCGAAGAGTGGCCGGAGTCAAAGTGTCGGCGGGGGAGCCGGCGCAAAGCGCCCTGCCTTCCTTGAGCATCACCAGCTGCGTGGAGAACGTGGCCGCGACATTGAGGTCGTGCAAGACCATCAGCACGGTCAACCGGGACTCATGGTTGAGTGAACGAACCAACGTCAGGAATTCGCACTGGCCGCCGATGTCCAGGAAGGTGGTCGGTTCGTCCAGCAAAAGCACCTTTGGTTCACGTGCCAGGGTCATGGCAAGCCAGGCGCGCTGGCACTCACCGCCCGAGAGGGAGGCCAGGCTTCGCCCGCGCAACGGCGCCAGGCGCGTCACTTCCAAGGCAGTCTCCACAGCGCGCCTGTCCGCCGCAGACGCGAATGGCGACCAGCCCTGGCGATGCGGGAAACGCCCCATCGCCACCAACTCCGCGACCGTCAGTTCGGCTGGCGCATGGTGCTGTTGCGGCAGCACTCCCATCAGGCGCGCCAGTTCACGGCGCGGAATGGAAGGGACCTCCCGTCCATCCAGGCAGGCACACCCTGCCATGGGGTGCAAAATCCCCGCAACCAAACGCAAAAGGGTGGATTTTCCGCTGCCATTGGCGCCCACCAAAGTCGTGACAGTGCCCGATGGGACGCGAAAGGAAACATCGTCAACCACCCGTTTTCCGCCGTATCCGCCGCTGATGTTCCGCACCTCAAGTTCCATAGTCACGCCTCCGCAGCAGCCACAGGAAGAACGGCGCGCCCAACAGCGCAAGAAGAACCCCGACGGGCAGTTCGGCCGGGGGGTGCGCGGTGCGTCCCGCCGTGTCGCAGGCGACCACCAGCCAGGCCCCGAACAGGGCGCTGCCCGGGATCAGACTGCGGTTGTCCGCCCCGATGCACAGGCGCACAATATGCGGGGCCATCAGGCCGACAAAGCCCAGCAACCCCGCCACGCTGACGGCGGACGCCGCCAGCAGCGCCGCCACCGCCAGCAAGGCCAGGCGTGTCCGTTCCACCGCCAGCCCCAGACCTGCGGCCACCTCATCCCCCAGGGAGAGGACGTTGAGCCGTCCACTCCAGGAAATCGCCGCGACAAGCCCCAGCGTCATATAGCCGGCGACCTGGCGAATTTGCGGCCAGCTGCGGGTGGAGAGCGAACCGATGGTGAAGTTCAGGATGCTCCCCGCCTGTTCGGAATGATAAAGCAGAATCGCCTTGCCGACAGCCCCCAGAAGCGCGGAGATGGCCACTCCCGCCAGCACGATGCGGATGGGCGAGGCGCCCTGCCGCCAGGCCAGCAGATAGACCAGCATGGCGGTTCCCATCGCGCCCAGGAATGCGATGGGAATGAACAGCGCGCCATATTGCGGGCAGACCAGCAGGACCAGCGTGCCCGCCAGACCAGCCCCCGAGGAGACGCCGATGATGCCAGGAGCCGCCAACGGGTTGCGCATCACGCCTTGCAGGATGGCTCCCGAGACCGCCAGGCACGCTCCCACCGCCGCGCCAGTCAGAATGCGCGGGAGCCGCACATTCAGCAGGATCTGGCGCTCCAAGGAGTCCCCGCCTTTCCCGAAAATGGCCTCCCAGAGTTGCGCAAAGGTCACTCTCACGGCCCCCAGACGCAGGCTGAGCAGCACAGTACACGCCAGCAGCAGGGCCATCGCCAGGCAGAACGCCAGACGTGCAGACAGGCTGCGCAGGGGAGCGACGTTCTTCATTGCGCCTCCTCCGCATGAAGCAGTTGATGGAGCAGACGGAATGCCGCAGGGAAATCCGGTCCGGGAGTGTAGAGCGACAGCGGCGGCGGAAGAAAATGAACCCGTCCGGTTTTGGCCGCCTTGAGCATTTTCCAGGCAGATTGCGAGGCCAGTTCTGCATCAAACTTCCGTTTCAACGCTTGGGCATTGCCCATGGACACCACCAGGATGACCTCGGGATTCTCCACGAGAAACTGCTCATAACTGAACGGGAGGTGTCCCGCCCCCTTGTCGCCCAGGATATTGCGTCCGCCCAGCATCCGCACCATTGTCCCCGTATTGGTGGCGCCTCCCTCCAGTTGGAAGCCGTTGGCGCTGGCAAAGACAATGGCGACGGACGGAGAGGCCTTCCCTTGTGACTGACGGCACACTTCCGCCACCTCATCGCGAATCTGCATTGCCTTGGGAATGTCCCGCAGTTGCCTGCCGTTCAGATGCGCAAAGAGTTCCAGAAGCCCCAGGAAATCCTCGTAGTTGTGGTATTGCAAACTGACGGCGGCAACCCCCATGCCACGCAGTTGCTCCGCCATCTGTCGCTGCGCCGCCATTCGGTCCGCCAGCAGCACCAGGTCTGGCCGAAAGGCAAGCACCCTCTCCAGGTCAGGCATTACCGCCGAACCGCAGTTGGGCAAGCCGCGCATCGCCTCCGGCAAGGCCTCCCTGCTTTTGACGGCGGGCGCCGCCACCGCCGCCCCCCCCGCCAAATCCCAGACTTTGGCCAGGGAGGCGTTGGTCACCACTACCCGCTGCGGACGGCACGGCAGTCGCACCTCCGTGCCGTCACTCTGGCGGTAGGGAATCGTCTGCTGCGCGTAACTGTTCAGGACACACAGAACACAAATAAGAAAGTAACAACGCATAGGAACATCGTTCTAAGGAGGAGACTGGCGATGCAGAGTATCGTAATAGGTATGATCATTGGCAGATCCAGAGGGCGAAACCATTCCCACATTGCTACCAACGGGAAGATAGGCCACATTGTAGTTGCCAGTGGTTTCAATATGTGACCACTTCATTGGAGCAACATGTGCATCCACCCAGCCAATGTTTGCTTTGCCACTGTGGCGAAAATGCATATATGCATAGGAATCCGGTCCATAGATGCGGTCAATCGCCTCAAGTTCGCTGACTGTCCCCATGCCACCGATATTGGCACTGTCGGCAAAACTGATAAGTTCTGAAGAGTTCTTGACCTGCACGTCTTTGACCGAATAACCAAAGTAGGCGGTTCCCGTCGAACTTTTGCCACCATCCCAACGCAGATAACCGACTCCACCCACCCCACTGCCATTATATCCGTAACTTCCACCGTTCTTGCTTGTAAGTTTGACAGCAGACGCCAAGGACTTGCAAATCAAAACCTGAATGCCACCATCCAAATAGGCAGACAGATAACCGTCCTCATTGAAACGCACCTCATCTTTGCTGGTTTTGCTTCCCCACCAGAGCGGAAATGGATAGACAGGAGTAGCACCACGACTGGCGTAGCGAGCATATGGAGAAAAGAAGCCGTCATTGTCGCTGGAATACAGCGCATTAGCCAATGTCAACTGCTTCAAATTGCCAGCGCAACTCGTACTAGTCGCCTTGGCTTTCGCCTTGGACAAGGCAGGAAGCAGCATGGACGCCAGAATGGCGATGATGGCAATGACAACAAGAAGCTCTATGAGCGTAAAGCCATAGAACCAGCGGGGGACGTGCGTTTTCATGGAACCTCCTTTGTGTTGCGCGCACATTAGATGCTCCAGCGCCCGGGATCCGACTCGTGACGACTCACACACGGTTGCGCGACAGCGGTGGACTCTCACCACACTTCACCGTTTGAAATGACGCTGGAAACCGGTATATAATTTACACCATCTCCGTATGTTTTTCCAGCGAATCAGGTGAAAATGCGCACAACGCATTTGCCGCCAGGCGGTCAAGTTCCGCAGGGACTAGCCCCTGATAATGAATGGGAACAGCATCCTGACCGCAAATGAATTGCGCAATCCGATTCAAAATGCAGGCATCCATGCGTGTGAGCGGGTGCTTTCCTGGCTGATTTCCAAAGCAAGGGGGAGCCAGAATCAACAAACGTCCCGCCGCACAGGCATCAAAATACCTCCCAGGAGGTTTGTAATATGGCGAAAACGCGCGATTCTGCAAAACAATCAAAGGGGCCTGCTGCTCAAAGGCAAGCCTGGCCAATTTTTTTTCGCCAGCGCTCAGGCAAGGGGAAACAATCACGCATCGCATGGATATGGCCTGAAGCAGCTCCTGCTTCTTTGCCTCAAGGTCCTCACGTGAAATCCGTCGGCTGGCCTGTATCTGATAAAAACGCGGAGCCTGCAGCAAGAACAAATTGCCGATGCCATTCAAATGCCCTCCGCCAAAAGGAATACGCTGCATCACGCGAAACAAATCGGGAAAAAGCCGTTTGATGGCCAGACGGCGAGGGTTGTCTTTGACATAGTTGAACATCCGGTCCAACTGTCCATCTTGAAACAAAATCGTATCTTGATAACCAGGACTGAAAAGGGAAACGTTGGAAATGCCAAACTCCTTTCGATATGCCTGAGTGCAATCTCCCTTGAAACTGCCAATGACATGCCCTATCGGCTTGGACAGGTATTCCTTTGCCTGAATTATCCCGTGAAGATGCTCTTCCATTAACTGAAGATACAAAGGGGTGACCTGCGGACAGCACTGGGGAATCTGCCGCCACAGGGCTTGAATGCAACGGCCTAACCGCGAAGGCTCAAAATGTGCAGCCACATCCAAAGGACCTTGAATTGGAGTGCGCTCCACAACCACATTGCCTAACAGGGGATGCGAACGGTCTGCCAATGTCAGGGTTATCATATATATCCGAGGGCATCTGTAATCCCAGTGAAAACAGCGCCACTCTTTACGCGACAGCGCGCTGCATGAAGAGCGGGAAGCGTATCGCCTTTTTTGAGATCGATGTGAC
>JAFRLP010000364.1 GCA_017431185.1 Victivallales bacterium
AAAAGGGATGGCGATGGATTTGAGCATATCAATGGTGCGAGAAGACGCGCTCGGGGGCATAGACCAAGGCCACGCCCAATTCGTTGGCGCGGGCAACCACCTCGGCGTCCTTGATGGAGCCAGAGGGTGCGATGATGGCGGTGCAGCCGGCCTTGGCGGCAACCTCCACGCCATCGGGGAAGGGGAAGAACCCGTCGGAGGCCATCACGCAATCCTGCATCGTCTCCTTGCCCTCGTACTTCTGGAATTTCTCGACCGCCTTCTCGACGGCTCCCACCCTGTCCTGCTCGCCGGTGCCAACCGCCAGCGTGCCGCCGTTCTTCACAAAGACCACGCCATTGGACCGGACGGAGATGTTGATGTACCAGGCCGCCAGCAGGTCATCCAACTGGCCGGGCTTGGGCTGGACGGTGCTGACCACGTGGCCAAGGATCTTGCTGTCCGCCTCGGCTGGACGAAGGTCGGCGACGGAGTGGATATGGGTCATCAGGGGGTCGGCAATGACCAGCGAGCCATCCGCCAGCACCTTCATCGTCTGCGCGCCAGCGAGGTCATCCCCGACATAGCGCGGCAACTTGCTGAGGTCGCCGCAGCGGATGATGCGAATCTGCTTGTTGAGTTTGGCAGTCTCATCGGAGAAGATGGCGATGGCCTCGTCCTCGTAGTCGGGGGCGACGACGCACTCCACAAAGGTGGTCATGATTTCGCGGGCGGTGGCGGCATCGACCTTGACGTTGAAGGCGATGACGCAGCCGAAGGCGGCGCGGGGGTCGCAGTCACGCGCTTTGACATAGACATCCTTGAGGGTGTCCCCCGCGACGGCCACGGCGGCTCCGCAGGGATTGACGTGCTTCATGCATGCGCAGGCAGGCTGGTCAAAGAACTTGACAATGTTCAGCGAGTAGGAGATGTCCTCCAGGTTAGTCTGCGAAAGCCCGCTCTTGCCAGTCTTGAGGATGGTCATTCCGCCGATGACCTCCCCACCGTCCACAGGTTTGTAGAAGGCGGCGGTCTGGTGGGGGTTGGTGCCGTAGCGCAGGTCATCCACCTTCACATACTTGCGGCCATTGACCTCAATCTCCTGGCCATAGGCGCCGACGTTCTTGGAAAGGTAAGTGCTGCGGGTGAGTTTGCTGTCAGCCATTTTCGGACTCATTGGGTTGATTGGCGACCTGGCGGTCATACAAGTCTTTGTAATGGCCGCCCTGTGCGTACAGTTCCTGGTGCGTGCCCTGTTCCACAATGCGTCCGTTCATCACCACAATGATTTGGTCCGAATGGACAACTGTGGAGAGCCGATGCGCAATGGAGAGGACGGTACGGTCTTTCTTCAACTGGTCGATGGCCTGCTGGACAAGCTGCTCGGTCACCGTGTCAAGGGCGCTGGTCGCCTCGTCCAGAATCAGGATGGGCGGATTGCGCAGCAGGGCACGGGCAATGGCCAGCCGCTGCTTCTGCCCGCCGGAGAGCAGGCAGCCGCGTTCCCCGCAGGGACGGTCGTAGCCCAGCGGGTCGGCCTCGATGAACTCGGTGGCGTTGGCACGGGTCGCCGCGTCCCTGACCTCCTCTGGGGTCGCCTCTGGGCGACCGTAGCGGATGTTGAAGTCAATGGTCTCGTTGAACAGGAAGTTGTCCTGCGCGACAATGCCGATGAGTTTGCGCAGGTCGGCATTGGCAATGGAGCGCAAGTCACGCCCATCGATGGAAATCCCCCCCTCCTGCGGGTCATAGAAGCGCGCCAGCAGACTGGCGACGGTGGACTTGCCGCTGCCAGTGGGACCGACGATGGCGATGTGCTGTCCCTTTCGGATATCCAGCGAGATGTCCTTGAGCACCGGTTCCTGCCCCTGGTCGTATGCAAAGGTCACGTGGTCAAACCGAATGGCGTCCCGAAACTCAGGCATAGGCTGCGGATTGACAGGTTCAGGCAGTGCCGTGGAGACATCCAGCATATTGAAGATTCGTTCGGCTGCCGCCGCGCATTTCTGGAGATTGGTGTTCATCTTGGCCAGTTCCTTGAGGGGGCGGTAAGCCGTCTGCGCGGCATAGCCCAAGGAGAAGAGCACTCCCAGGGAGATGCGGTAATGGTAGCAGAGCAGGATGAACACCACGCCCAGACCAATGGCGGTCAGCTGCATGGCCGGCCCCATGAAGATGTCCGCCAGGACTGCCTTGACCACCGCACGGAAATAGGTGTCGTTCTGCTTGCGGAATGCCTGGTTCTCCTGCTCCTCCATGTTATAGGCCTTGACCACGCGGATGCCGCTCAGGTTCTCCTGCATCAAGGAAATCAGGTAGGAGATGCGCTCCAGCACAATATGCTGGTAACGGCGAACATATTTGGAGATGACATAGACGGGCACCAGGCAGATGGGCATGGCGATACAGAGAATGATGGTCGGACGGATCAGCCCCACCGCAATGGCCTTTTGAAGCACAAACTCCAAGGCGATGAGAATCTGTATGGGGGAGAGCACCATCTCGGCAATGCTGTTGGCAAAGGAGTGCTCAATCATCGCGGTGTCGTTGGTGCAACGGCTGATGAGCCGTCCCACATCGTTCTCCCCGAAGAACCGCAGGGACTGCCGCTGGAAATTGGCGAACAGGTCGGCGCGCAAATCAGTCACCACACGCGCACCTACCCAACGCAGGAAATACTTGTTCACGAACTCGCTGACTGACTTGACCATGAAGAAGACCATCAGCAGCCCCACAACCACCCCGACCACGGGAAGGGTCAACCGTTCCTCCCCCGAAACCTTGAGCCCCAGCTTCTCGGAAATGCGGGTGACGTTTTTCTGGAACTTCCCGTCCTTCTGCTCCGTTTTGTCCTTGACGCCACCTTCTCCATTCTCCGCCGAGGGTGGCTTGTCCAACTCCAGTTTTTGGACAACCCAATGCAGCAGACGATTTCCCTGGACTTTCTCCAATACCCCGTTGGAGGCCTTGCCGCCCTCCACCGCCTCTGCCTGGGCGCCTCCCATGCCCTGCTCCACGGCAGAAATGCCTATGTCAAAGAAACGCAGAAAACCGTGCATCGCCCCGCCCATCAGCAGGGCGCAGAGAATCCCCAGAAACAGCCGAAACCAATGGCGAAAGGCATACTCATGGAACAGCCGCCAGAAGATGCGAAACGTCTGCCCCTCAGGGCGCATGGGCAGACCTCTCCTGAGTTCCGTTTTGCCGTTTTGCCCCTTCATCACCCTGCCCTGCCTTGCGACAACAGCCGACGAAGCGTGTCGGCCACATAGGCCAACTGCTCCTCGGTCAAATCAGGATAGACGGGAATGGCCAGCGTCTCCTCCGCAGCCGCCTCGCTCTGCGGGAAATCGCCCTTGCCGTAGCCCAGTTGGGCAAAACACTCCTGAAGATGCAGCGGCAGGGGGTAATAGACGTCACAGCCGATTCCAGCGGCCTTCAGCCCGTCCCAGACCTGCTGCCGACGGCCACCCGCAATGCGGATGATGTACTGGTTGCGGACATGGCGCGTACACCAGGGAGCGACCTGCGGAAGCGTCAGGCAGGGAATGCCCGCCAGCAGTTCGTCATAGCGCGCGGCGTTGGCCTGGCGGCGTGCAGTCCACGTGTCGAGCCAGGGCAATTTGACATTGAGGACGGCTGCCTGCAGGGCGTCCATGCGGAAATTTCCGCCGACGAACTTGTGGTAATAGCGCGGAGCCATGCCGTGGTTGCGCATGCAGACGAGCTTTTCGGCCTTGCCGGCATCCTGCGAGAGCACCATGCCCGCATCGCCGAAGGCGGAGAGATTCTTGCTCGGGTAGAAGGAGAGGCAGCCATAGTCTCCCATCGAGCCGGCGGAAAGCCCGTTGCACTGTGCGCCTATGGACTGGCAGGCATCCTCAATGACCACCAGGCTGTGACGATGGGCAATCTCCAGAATCGGAGGCATGTTCGCGCATTGCCCGTAGAGGTGAACTGGAATGATGGCCCGGGTGCGCGGGGTGATGGCGGCCTCGATTTTCGCGGAGTCCAGATTGTAGGTCGTCGGCTCGATATCGACAAACACCGGCTTGGCGCCGACCCGATGGATGGCCCCCGCCGTGGCAAAGAACGTGTAGGGCGTGGTGATGACCTCCGCCCCTTCGCCAATCCCCTCGTTCATCAGGGCAAGCAGCAGGGCGTCCGAGCCGGAGGAGACCGCCAGGGCGTGGGCCGTTCCGCAATAGGCCGCGCAGGCCTTCTCGAAGGCCTCGACCTTCGGTCCGAGAATAAACATCTGCGACGAGACAATCTCTGCGATCTCCGCGTCAATTTTCCCCTTCAGCTGCTGGTACTGCGGCTTCAGGTCTAGCATGGGAACATTCACGTGATTCTCCAGTTGTTTGGTGGTTCATCAAAAAACTCACTAATAAAATAAGCACTATACGTGATTTTTCAACCCGACGTCATTGGCAAACTTCATTTCATCAGATACATTATTAGTTTATCGTGCGGTGTTCCACCCCACTAACTAAGGAAAAAAAACAATGATTGACCTACTGCTGAAGGACTTTGTGGACCGGCGAGCGCTGGAGCGTATCCAACTGGAGCGTCTTCAGGAAACGCTGGCACGTGTGTATGCCCGTGTTCCATTCTATCAGAAGGCCTTTGACGAGAAGGGCGTCAAGCCCTCTGACTTGAAATGCCTGGCTGACCTGGCGAAGTTCCCCTTTACCCTCAAGAAGGACTTGCGTGACAGCTATCCTTTCGGGCTTCTCGCCTGCGACATGAAGGAGATCAGCCGCATTCACGCATCCAGCGGAACGACAGGCAAGCCCACTGTCGTCGGATACACCCAGAACGACATTGACATCTGGGCGGAGACACTCTGCCGAGACCTGCAAATGGGCGGCTGCACCGAGCATGACATCATCCA
>JAFRLP010000035.1 GCA_017431185.1 Victivallales bacterium
ACCTAGAACAGTGTAGATGGCAGCCCGGGTGTCGCTGTCGGCAATGGGCAGGATCTTGGCGATGGTTTGGAGGTCGCCTTCCCGAATGGACTGCCTGAACGGTATGTTCAGGTTCTCCTGGGTAAGCGGAGCATTCTGCCAAAGAGGCAGCCAGAACGGGAAGAAAGCGATGGTGGTGACGAGGAGAGCGGGGTCTAGCATGGCAAGGTCACTTTTGTTCGCGGAAAAGACTGCGTACGCGCCAAGCCGAAATCGCAATGAGCAGAACGGTCAGGGCACAGGAGATGATGAGATGGTTGACCCAGAGCCGCTGTCCGAAGATGTGCGGGAGGTCGGTGGCCAGGGAGTGGTCCAGTGTAATCTCCAGAGCCGCCACGAAGGGATTGAACATCAGGAAGCATGCCTGCATTGCGGGACTGGTGCGCGCTCCGAACAGCAGGATGGCCAGGGACCCCGCCACGACCAGCAGGGCAAAGCCATAGCTGGCTGCCGTGGCCACGCCTGTGGTGGGGGAGAAGCAGGAGGCGCATAATCCCGCTGAGGTCAGGAGCAGGCAGGTCACCGACAGCACCGCCACCCAGGAGAACACGCGGGAGTAAATCTGGCAGCCGTGTTGGATTGCCTCGCCTGCCACGGACAGCGCCTCCTGGGAGAGGCCATGGGGTATCATGGCCGCAAAGTCGGGGGATTCGTTGGATTCCAGGAAAACCAGCACCACCAGGACGGGCAGGCTGCTCAGCAGGAAAATCATCACATACAGCAGGGCGGCCTTGATTTTGCCCAGGACAACGGTGAAGGAGGTCAGCGGGGAGAGTCGCAGGAGCAGGAAGGTGTTGTTGGAAAGTTCGTCCGTCACGCTGCCGCTGGAGACGGTGGGGGCCAGCAGGGAGATGAGACCGAGCTGGAAGATGATGGCAACCGCTCGGATGCGGTCAATCTCCGTCTCCCCGACCTGTCCTAGAATGGCCACCAGCAACCCCAGGCTGATGCAGATGCACACGGACAGGGCGCGGATGATGAACTTGGGATTGCCGAAAATCTTGCTGCGGATTTCCGCGACAAACACGCAGTTTCGCCAGCCTGGAATGGGTTTCTTGCGGCGCAGGGGGTCAATCAGATAGAACGGCCAGCCCAGTTTTCGCTTGAGCATGGTCTTGGTGTCGGTGTACTGGGTGACGGTTTGCGTGCGTTTGAAATTGGGCGGCGCAAAGATGAAGCAGGCGAAGACGATGAAGCTCAATATGCCCAGAACAGCCATGCCGACGGCAAACCAGAAGAAGGTGCTGGAGGCCTTGGCCCCAACCACGTCGATTTCGTATGCTTCGGTGAATTGCAGGGCAAACAGAGCCTCATACGGACTCAAGGCGCGAAGCCGTATGAACCATGGCTTGAGGGCGGGGATGTCGAACAGTGCGTATGGCAGCCAGGTCGCTCCCGCCACCAGCGCCACCGCAATATAGGTCAGCAGCAGCGACACGTATGTGCGGCGGCAGAGCGAACTGATGGCCAGTCCCATCAGCCCGAACACGATGGTGGACACTCCCGCCACGGAAAGCGCCTTGAGCAAGGTCGGGATGCTGATGCCGCCGCTGAGCGCGCAAAGGCTGGCGATGGGCACGGTCACCAGGAACAGGACAAGCGAGATGCCCAGACTGCCGACCAGTTTGCCCAGAAAGATTTCCCATGGGGCAAGCAGGCTGGTCTGGAGCATCGGGAAGGTGTTGCGCTCCCGCTCGAAGGTGATGCTGCTGGCCGTGAAGCCTGCGGTCATCAGCAGCAGGAAGGTCAGTTCCGCCCCCAGGAAGATGGTGAACAGTTCGTTGCTGTTGGCGTCGCTGAAAATGCCGGTGCGGGGCCAGAGAAAGTAAAGAATGAAGGCGAGGCTCAGGGAGGCGACTGCGGCCAGGACGATGGTCTTGCGGTTGCGGGCCGCGCTGGTGAACTCGCGTTTGAGGATGGGGTTGTCCAGGAGTCTGGTGAGGATTGGCATCGGCGTTCTCCTGGTCAGTGATGGGTGACGGAGAGGAACACCTGCTCCAGATTGGCCTGGTCTTCCCTGAATTCAGACACCTCCACCCCTCCTTGGACGAGGGCGGTCAGCAGTTTGGGCAGGCTGCCGCGCGCCCCCATGTAGGTGAATTGCAGTTCGTTCTCATGGGCGACGGGGCGGGTCACTCCTGGGGTCTTTTTGCATATCGCCAGGGCCTTGTCCATTCCGGAGAGAACGGCAATCACGATCTTGAGGTTCTCCTGGACTTTTCGGGTGACCTCTTCCACGGTGCCAAAGGCGAGCAGACGCCCTTTCTCCAGGATTCCGATGAGGTCGCACACCCCAGCCAGCTCCGGCAGGATGTGGCTGGAAAGCATGATGGTTTTGCCCAGGTTGCGCAGGCGGACGATGGTGCGGCGCATCTCGATGCGGGCGTATGGGTCGAGGCCAGAGGCCGGTTCGTCCAGGATCAGGACTTTGGGGTCGTGCAGCAAGGTTTTGGCGAGACCGATTTTCTGGGTCATGCCCTTGGAGAGCGAGGCGACCTGGTAGTCAATCATGTGGGCTGCCCCCGTGATGCCCAGCACCTCCTTGATGCGCGAGGCGCGCTGTTTGGCGGGGATATGGTAGGCGGCGCAGAAGAAGTCCAGGTATTCCCAGACGCTCATCTGGTCATAGACCCCGAAGTTGTCTGGCATATAGCCGACAATGCGTTTGATTTTTGCGGCGTTTTGAGGTGTGACCTCCAGTCCGTCAATGAATGCCTGGCCGGAGGACTGCCGGTACAGCCCGCACAATATCTTGATGGTCGTGGATTTCCCTGCGCCGTTGGGGCCGATGTAGCCGAAGATTTTGCCTTTGGGGATGGTCATGGAGAGGTCGTGGACTCCGCGCCCCCCTCCAAAGTCACGATTTAGATGCTCGATGCGAATCATAGTGGGACCTCAATAGGTGATGGTGGCGGTGATGGCTTGGATTTTCCAGTTGAGGACACGGGCGGTGTAGCCGCCCATCGGCATTGCGTCCTGTGGATTGGGTTGCTTGGAATCCAGACGGAGGACAAAGGTGAACTGCTGGGATGCAGGCGGGAAGAGCGCTTTTCCAGTGACGTCGAAGACCATGCGCGAACCCTCTGTCGAGGTGGCCTGGATGCGTGTGCCGGTGGCCGTCACAAGATAGCCGCTGGTGCGGATGATGTTGCCTGGGTCGGCGGTGCTTAAGTCAATGACGACGCGGGTGGGGGAGGGCTGGAACAGTTCGGCCAGAGGCCGGAAGGCGAAATGCACCTCCGTGTTCGGCAGTGACTGTACGGTGGTTTCCTGCCACTGGCCATTGCGGTAGAGGTTCTTGACCAGTGATTTATCATCGGCGGACCAGGCTATGCAATCTGACGGCACGGTGAAATGTTCCTTCTGCGGGGCCTCCACCTTGACTGGGATGAATATCTGCTCGCTGACGTAACTGTGAAAGTCTCCTGCGTCAGTGGTGGCCGTGAAGGCCTGCACCTGGCAGTTGTCCTGAGAGCGCACCAGCAGTACGCCTGGCGAGCGCACGGCGCGCTGTTCCTGTTGCCGCAGCAAGGCGGTGAACACGGTGTCCGTCTCCACTTGCGCGCCCAAGGCAGTTTCAATGACTTTCCCGCCGACGACCTTCAGGGCGCGGATTTGACCAGGAAGGATTAGCATGGCTCGGTTGCAATCCTGGAATTGCGGGGGGAGGCTCCAGTCGTCCAGCCGCGAGGACTCCCCTGCCAGGCGGAGTTGTGGGAGGGGGAATGGGGTGGCGTCCCAATCGTCTCCCGTGGCGCACCAGTAGAAGGTGCGCGGTTTCATCTGGCGTAGCTGCAGGCTTTTGAAGCCAGTACACTGTTCATCGGTGAGAATCCAGAGAGGGGAGGGCGCCATGGCCTCCTTTCCCTCGTGGTTGAAGACGGGACGGGGAGGCTGCGGCTCCAGCAGAAGGCGGGTCTGCTGACCGGCCACGGTGGGGGTGACGTCCTTCTGGGAGAGCAGCATGGTGTCGGCCTCGCTGGCGCCCAGGCCATTGTCCCAGGATGTGTGCATCAAGGTGGTCATGCCGTTTTCCGCCTGCTTTTGGACGACTCCCTTGGCGCGCACCATGACAAACGCGGTCATCACCAGGCCGAATCCGCACAGCGCCAGCCAGCCGGACGCGTGTTTTTTGAGATGGAATGACACGCCTAGAATGGCTGCGCCGACCAGCAGGTAGAGCAGCAGCAGCTTGGCGATAAGGGTGGCTGGTGGGATGCTATAGCCCTGCAGTTGCTGCATGAGGGCATTGGAACTGTTGGTCAGGTAGGGGCGCATCGTCAGGGGACGGTAGTTGCAGTGTCCCTGAATGATTGTCCAGAGCGTCAGGTCGAATTCCTGGGCCGCCTCATGCAGTTCGCTGGGGCTATAGGCCAGGGCCAGCACCGTGCCCGCCCCATGGCGGGACAGCGCCATCACCGGCATGCCGGATTGCTCCAGCAGGGAGACGCCGTTGCCGGGCAGGGTGTGCAGTCGGTTGACCCGTTTGAGCCCTTTGCCTTGGGGGAGACGGACACCGAAGGCGCGGGCCGCCTCCAGGGAGTCCTCCTCGGGCAGGACGGCCACGGGAGTCCAGGGCAGGAAATCCTCCAGAATGGTGCTGCGCAAGGCCAACTGTCCTTTGGGGGAGGCAAGCAGCAGCATTCCGCCTTGGAGCACGTATTCGCGGATGGCCTGGAGTTGCGCGGTCGTGTACTGTTCCAGGTCCAGGTCATGGAGCAGCAAAATCTGGTGTTGGCGGATGGCTGCCCAGTTCGGGGGCAGGGAGGCGTGGGAGAATGTGGTGACCATGCATCGGTAGGGGAGGTCGGGGAGTTTGGCCAGGCCGCCCATGCCGTGAAGGGTGCCTGCGTCCTCCACCGCGCCGATGCTCAGGAAATTGGTGCCGGCCAGGCGCATGATGATGCTCTGCTTGTCCAGCACTCGGTCATTCTGGATGAGCTGCACCAGGTATTGTTCCGTCTGGCAGGTGACGACCTGAAAGCGTCCTTCGAGGCGTGTTTTGGGAGGGAGGCGCAGCGCCCTGCTGTAGATGGCTCCGTTTTCGCTGTTGATGGGGCGAAGCGTGAGCATGAGCCGCGCTTCGGCGTCATCGGGATTCTCGACCGTGTAGTTTAGGAGGGCGGCGGTGTCGGACTGGCGCGGAAGGCCATTGCCATGCCGAATGGAGCAAGCCACCAGTTTGGGTTCCGCCAGAAGCAGACTTGGTAGCATCAGGGGGAGCAGAAGAAGCAGGTGGCTACGTCGAATCATGTTTTGCCTTGTTTTTTTAGAATACCAGGGAGTCGGCTGGATAGACGGGGCCCTCGGCGCAGATGCGCGAATATGTCCAGCCTTGCCCATTGTCGGCTTTGACCTTGGTCACGCAGGCGAAGCATGCCCCGACGCCACAGCACATGGCCTGGTCAAGGCTCAGTTCGCCTGTGATGCCGAGGCGGGGCATCACTCCCGCCAATGTCTTGAGCATGGGCACGGGGCCGCAGGCCGCCAGCCAGAAAAAAGGAGCGGATGCATGAATTTCCTCCAGCAAGGAGGTCACGCGACCATGGAAGCCCACGCTTCCGTCGTCGGTGGAGAGATGCACTTCACAGCCCAGGCCGGCGTATTCGTCAGCCAGCAGGATATCACCGGCGGTGCGCCCGCCAATCAGCACTGTGGGCGGTTGTTGGGCATTCTTGGCCACAAGGAAGGTGGCCGCGCAACCGTACCCGCCCGCCACGATGACGCTTTTTCCCGAATGGCTTTCCGGCAGAGGGGAGAATGGCCGTCCGACAGGTCCGAGCACATCCAGAGCGGCTCCCTGCGGCACACGGCTGAGCCGTGCTGTTCCGATGCCCACCACCTTGTAAAGGATGGCCAGCCGCCCTGTGGTCGGGTCTGTGTCGAAGATGCTGAAGGGCCGGCGCAGGATGTGGCCCTCCAAATCGGGGATGCGGACATGGACGAATTGCCCAGCCTGCGCCAGCGAGGCAATCTCCGGCAGAGAGAGTTCCAGGCGGAAATAGTCGCCCTGCAGACGGGTGTTGCAAAGGACAGTCCCCAGCGCTTGAATCTTGGTGTGGTCAGTCATGGAAAGATGGGTGGGCCGTCTGTGTCATGGTGTTTGACGCTGGTACAATTTGGCCCAGGCAGCCACATTGCGGAGGACTTCGGGGAGGTCGGCCGCGGGGCATTCGTCTGGACAGAAGACAATGTTTCCCTGATAGCCGTTGTCGGCAAGCCGCGCCGCCCAGTTCTCCTGTTCATCATCGAACAGGGTTTCGCTGGCGGTGACGTTGTAATGGAAGCAGATGGCTTTGAGGAAAGGCGCGAGGCCACTCAGGGCGGAGTCCTGGTAGTCCGGCATGATGCCCTCATCCGGATAAAGGTGAAGGCAGATTCCGACTTGGCCGTTTTTGATGGCGGAACGCTGGTCGGATGGCACCCAGTCGCCGTCCTCGCTGGAATCCGCCGCCGTCGCCTGGACGCAGGCGCAGAGTTCCAGCGCCCTGTCAATCTCCTGCGAGTTCGGGAAGGGGCGGGGAAGCCGCACTGGAACCAGGATTGCGAATGGGTGGTTGACGGGAGCGAACATCAGCCTTGCCAGGAAGGTTGCCAGGCGGGGCAGGGTGACGCTGTGCGTCCCCCCATCCTCCCCTGAGGCATTGGCGGGGAGACGGTCGAGCCGAAAGGGCATGGAGAACGCCTGGCAGTCGGCAACGCTCCCCGCCACTCCCATCGCGTGATATATCTGGGCATAGAACTGCGGCAGGCAA
>JAFRLP010000365.1 GCA_017431185.1 Victivallales bacterium
TATCATTCCTTTCTCGCCTTCGCTGACGCTACGTCTACGAAAGGCACAAAATTTAATTAAAAATTTCCTTCATTGATTTTGTTACCATAATCTGGCCGGCGGGAGACCCCCGCCGGGCAAATCCCATATGTTCATCCAAGTCTTTTGATGATTTCCAGTTCCCTTTCCGAAAGCAGAACGCGTTCCGCCGCGGCGCGTTCGGCTGCGGCGCGTTCGGCTGCGGCGCGTTCGGCTGCGGCGCGTTCGGACAGCAGAAACCCGCCGCCGAAAAGGTTGCATCCGCAGTCAAGGTCGTGCAGATAAAGGGCGTCCCTGTCGCTGACATGGAACGGTGTGTTATGCACGGCCAGCCATCCCAGGCGCGCCGAAGTGGCCACGCAGTCGGGCATGACGTACTTCCTGGTCTTCTTCGTCTTCTCCTTCCTGTTCCCTTCGTTCACCTCGTCAAGAATCCGATGCAGGTCTGGGCACACCTCGATGCGCCACTCGCCCTCGCTGGTGACAAAGCTGGTGTTCACGCCCGCGCCATTCGCGTAGGTTATCGTGACATGCGCCACCAGATACCGTGCGCCGCTTTCGGGGGCGACGAACAATGACAGCGAGGGCGCGAAAAGCAGAAAACGGATCTTGTGGCGCATGTAGAAGCGGACAATCCTCGACAGAATCGAGAACGGCGGGTTGTCCAGGACAAAGCATCCGTCCGGATAGTCGAAGCGCTCGAAGTCTCCGCCAGGCCAGAACGGGCGGACTACGGTCTCCCGTTCAATGCCGTATTTCCGGCATGTCCACTCCAGAACCGCCTCGTAGATGCTGTCGGGCGTGTGGCAGTCATCCGTTGTCTTCTTCGGCTTGAACTTCTCCACGAAAGCCGAATACTCGGGGCTGATGTCCTCGAAGGTCATTTGCTTGTCATATATCGCCATTTTCGCTCCTTCTGAAAAAAGCCGGGGCTGCCGCAATTCGCTACACCCTGTTGCCCGGCGCAGGGCTGAAAATCCCCAGACCGCGTTGAAATACCAAAGCCACGGTCCGGCGGCGGGGGGCGCATTGCGGCCAACGCATGGTCCCCGCCGTGATGAAACCCTATCCTTCCTGGTTGTCCCGCCAAATCACTTCCTCTCCCCCCTTGCCTTGGCCAGAACCGCCTCGATGGCCAGGTATGTCCTGGCGCGGTCCCTGACAGGCAGCTCATCCCTTGTGATTTCCGACAGTATCCTCGCCAGCAGGTCGTACATGTCGGGCGCGGCGGCGATGAGGGCGAAGTTCGCGTCATCCACCGCCCCATGCCTCTTGACGCTGCGCGTCTTCTGGCAGACGAGCCTGTCCAGCCACTCCCCATGCTCCCCGCGCAACTTGCGGACATACATCTGTTTTCCGTTGCCCAACTCGACCGACCACGGCCCCGGAAGGAACCGCGCTTTCGTTTCCTTGTCTTTCTCGCTCATTTTCCGCCTCCGATTTTGTCGATGACCCACAGGCCCAGCCGCGCCAGGCCCGCCAGCGCGGACGCCACCGCCACGAAGGCGGTGAAGTAGAACCCGCACACAAACGCAAACTCCACATCCTGACCGTACATCTCAAGCCTCCTTGCCTTTGTTCGCCCTGTCTGCATGGAACATGTCCGCCCTGTCCCGCAGCATCAGCAGCGCGGGAAGGATGAAATGGCACATCCGCTCAACCGTCACCAGGCCGTCCATCGCCAGCGTCATTTCCTCTGGCTCGCCCCACTTCGGGAACTCGGGCGCGTGCCCCTCGTATGCGCTCTTCGCGGCCTCAAGCGCGCGCATCACGCTCGTAAGCGCGGCGATGGGGACGTTCACGGGGTTGTCGTGGCTCTGCCTCCCCTTCATCTCACTTCACCTCCCTGACGGCGATCTCGACGGTGATTCGCTGGGGGTCCCCCGCCAGGCTCTTCACAATCTGGCTCTCCATCGCCGTCTCCGCGGCCTTCACCGCCCAAGGCGGGCACTCGTTGTCCTTCGGGTCGAACTTCTGCGTCTCCATCCGCCTGATGCACCACTCCACAACTTCGCGGAAGTCGTCCGCCGTCATCCGACCGAAGGGCGGAACGCCGACCGCCAGAGCCTTCATGCAGTCCATCACCATCTGACGGGCGCCGTGCAGCATCCCGCGCGCAATCCGGCGCTGCGCCCCCTCCAGCGACACCACGCACTGGCCGCCACCAGCGACATACCCGCCCGTCCTGCGGATCGAGGGCAGCACCTCATGGCACACCCAACGCTGGAACTCGCGCGCCACAGGCTTGTTCGACCGCATGATCAGTTTGTACAGGCCAGCCTCCGTCACGAAAACAAGGCTGCGTCCTTGTCTGCCGTCCATAATTTGGACGGCAGACTTCTCATCGTCATCCAGTTTTGCCAACGATGTGCGATAATTGTCAAGTTCCAAACTACGTCCGACATCAGCACCGCACCACAGCAGTTCACTGCCCCGCTTGATGGTGCGGACTTGCCTGTCCTTGAACGTCAGTTTCTCAATCGCCTCTGTCATCTTTCTCTCCTTGTCACTCTTTGCCGTTTTGCAGTTCCTCGCACGCCGTCTCCAGTTCTGCCACCCAGGCCGTCATCATCTCCAGCATCTTCCACCTGTCGGGAAACAGGAAGAAATGGCGGAGGTATGGCCTTAGCCTTGTGTAACGGCTGTACAACGGTTTCATCTTATGCCGCCACAAAGAATCGGCTTCGGCGTCCATCTCCAACAGTTCCAGCTTCACGCCGTAGCGAATCGTATGTAGCAGCAGTCTGCGCTCGGCAGCGGGCATTTTCCTCAGCATCTCAAGCATGTTCCTCTCCTTCGGGGCGGGCCTGCGCCCGCCCCTTTTCACCTGTCAGTCCGCAACATGCAGCGCATACAGAATTCTTTTCATATCCGCCCGTATTTCAACGGGTTCCGAACATCCGATTCCGTTGTTTTTTCCTGTTTTGACGATGCAGACGACGGCCCGATCCTGAGTCCCGCCCAACGCAAGCACAAACTCGCTGTTCGGACGGATGACGGGCGCGTTCGCGTATAGTGCATCCTCCTTGATGTCCGAAAATCCGAAACGGGAGGAGAGCACGCAGGGGGAGGAGCAGGCGTACAGCATCCAGTCATCCCTGAATATCCGCAGGTGTCCCCGCACGGGAACGCTTCTGCCAAGGTCAAACCTCACCCTGCCCAGGTCCCAGCCGCATATCCCGCTGGAATCCTTCTCGGCACACAACGCCAGGTGCGCCCACACCACGGGATACTTGCCGAAGTTCATCGCCTGGGCAATCTCCTTGCGCTCCTTCAAAAACTTGATGCCTTCAGTCATTTCTGTTCTCCTTGGTTGTTGGTGAAAATGCCGTATTATGCCTTTTGGTATAATCACGGGCAAAAAAAACTTCATGGAATGCATATATAGCCTCACGGATTATCTGCGACGAATTCCTTGTCCGTCTGGCTTCCTTTAGGTCCAAAAGAGCCTTCAGCAATTCTTCATCAGCCTTGACAGTTAAACATTGTTTACTCATGATAGTATCTCCGTAAAATGTGGTTACACCCATTATTATAATACCAAAAGGTATAAAATTCAAGTGGCCAGAAGAAAAAAAACGAAAAAAAGTTACATTGTAATACCTTTTGGTCTAAAAATGGAGTTAGCAATGGACTTGATTTCTTCCCTCTTGAAAATACTTCAACAAGAACGGATACAAGGAGTTACAAATGCCGAAATGGCTAAACGATGTAGTCTTAAACAGCCTTCAATCAACCGAATTCTGAATGGCAAGCGACCTATTGCGGGAACATCTTTTGAAGATGTTATCAACCTAATTCCCGAGGTTCGCCGGGTGCTGGAGGCGCATGTCTGCCGAGAGGGTGGAAACCATGCCATTGCAGGTGACGGGGGTGCCGCCGCCGTAAACGGGAACGCCACGGTGAACCACGCGCCGCCCGCCCAGCCTCCAGCCGATGCCCTGGCAGCCGCCGTTGACGCGGCGCTGGCCGTGGCCCACGACGCCATCCTCGACGACCAGAGAATGTGCGACGCCTGCCGCACCATCGCCCTCCGCCACCTCCGCTCCGCCGCCAACAGGCATTGACAAAATCAATCCAGCATATTATATTACACAAAACAGAATGCAAAACAAGGAACAGAAGAAATTCAACAACATGGACATGCCCCGAAAGGAGCAGTTTTTCAAGCGAAGCCTTTGATAACACTTCTTCGCAAGAATATCCCACTTTGTCCACCTTCAGAGACGTTTCTTTCAAATCGGAGGAGGACTTGCAAAAGGAATTGGAATCCTGCCAACGCGAAAAGAAATCATTGGAAGAAAAACTGAAGGCTCTTGCGATGCACGACACCAGGCCAATTCTCCAGCGTGTCTTTTCCGACAACGACATATCCATCCGTGTCAAACACGGAAGACATCCTGTGTTCAAGGTTGTCTTTGATAATGAACTCTATTCCGTTCGTTGGCACGGCATTGATTTAGGCTACTCGACATATCGTGACGGATTGCTGGAAGAAGTCAACCAAACGCTTGTTTTCCTATGGAGTGCCTATGCAAAAGAACAAAGCGCTGAGATGACCCGTTCAGCATTGAAGATTAGACGCCTTATGCTGGATTTCTTTGAGGAAATGTAAAATGCAAACCAGATCAAAAAGAAAAATAGAAAAAGCCCTTTGCAAAAAGGGATTCATTGAGCAGCAGGGAGACCATAATTTCTTTATCTATTATACACTTGACGGAAGGAAAACTGGCATTTTTACTAAAACAAGCCACACTCCCCACATGAAAGATATTTCTGGGGAGTTGTTGAACAAAATGGCCAGTCAGTGCAAATTGTCCAAAGATGAGTTTTGCAGACTTGTCGATTGTCCATTAAGCCGTGCCTCATACGAAGCGATTCTCAAGTCTAATCACGGCCTATAGTTCCCCGTTCCCCCAAAATCTTTTTCCCTAATTACGCACGTTACGCGCACACGCGCCTGGAAACGCGCGCGGAAATGCGCGAACCCTATTATCGCACGTTACGGGAGCGCACACGCGATACAATAAATATGCGCGATACGCGCGCGCACGATTATCGCGCACACGCGCGCACGACGCGCCCGCGCCCTCAAAATCCCAAGAATCCCAAACTTTCAACTTAATCCTTAAGAAACCTAATTTATAACGCGGTCACTATTTAGATA
>JAFRLP010000366.1 GCA_017431185.1 Victivallales bacterium
CGTCCCGTCTCAGGGTCAACAATGCGGTTCTCGATCTCCGGCATGTCCCTCCCGACGGTTGACACGCGGTCCTCGATGGAGTCGCTGGTGGTGGACATGGTGCAGCCCGGCGAGGCCTCGGTCTGGCCAGAGACAATGGTGATCTCCGTCATGTGCATCTTGTCGATGACCTCCTGCATCACCGCGATCGGGCAAGGCGAGCCCGCCATGATTCCGGTGCGCATGTGCGAGAAGTCCGTCTTGGGGAAGTCCTCGTGTCCCAGCAGGGCGATGAACATCGTCGGCACCCCGTGGAAGCAGGTGATCTTCTCCTGATGGATGCAGGCCAGGGCGGGCTTCACGGAGAAGTACGGCAACGGCATCAGGGTGACGCCGTGGGTCATGCTGGCGGTCATCGCCAGGACCATGCCGAAGCAGTGGAACATCGGCACCTCAATCATCATGCGGTCGGCGGTGGACAAATCCATCCGGTCGCCGATGCACTTGCCGTTGTTGACCACGCCATAGTGGGTGAGCATCACCCCCTTGGGGAACCCCGTCGTGCCGGATGTGTACTGCATATTGCATACATCGTGGATATCGACGGCGGCTGCCCGACGATGGAGTTCCTCGACCGGCACGCTCTTGGAACGCTGCAAGGCATCCTCCCAGGTCATCGCCCCTTTCTGACGATAGCCGACGGTAATGACATTGCGCAGGAAAGGCAGCCGTCTGGCGCGCAGCGTTTCGCCCGAGCGCATGGTGGCCAGTTCGGGGCAGAGGTCGGCGATGATGCCGGCATAGTCGGAATCGCGCCAGCCCCTCTCCAGCACAAGCGTGTGCGTGTCAGACTGCTTCAGCAGATATTCCGCCTCGGCGACCTTGTAGGCGGTGTTGACCGTCACCAGCACCGCGCCGATTTTGGTGGTCGCCCAGAAGGTGATGAACCACTGCGGCAGATTGGTCATCCACACCGCGACTTTGCTGCCAGGCTTCACGCCCAGGGCGATGAGGGAGCGGGCGAAGGTGTCCACGTCGTCCCGAAACTCGGAATAGGTGCGGGTGTAGTCCAGCGTGGTGTACTTGAACGCAAGGTGGTCGGGAAACTCCCGAACCATGGTGTCCAGCACCTGCGAGAAGGTCTTCTCGATGAGCGTCTCCTTCTTCCAGACGAACTTTCCCGTGCGGGCGTTGTTGTCGTAGAGCGGGGCGCGGGCGCGGGTCAGTTCATAGCGGCTCATGTAGCTGATGAAATGCGGGAAGATGATGTCCAGGTCGCTCACCTCGTCCCAATGCGGGTCCCATTCAATGGAGATGAAGCCGTCGTAGTTGACCGACTTGAGGGCGTTCATGATGCCCTGGATGGGCAGGGAGCCCTCCCCCACCAGCGTGGGCTTGTCCACGCTCTCCGAGTCCTTGATGTGAATGTGGCGGACGTAGGCCCCCAGATTGCGGATGGTCACCTCCGGCTCCTCGCCATGCACACGGTAGGGATAGTGCAAGTCCCACAAGGCGGCCAGATGGTCGCTGATGAACGACTCGAAAAGCTCCCTAAGGCGCGCCGTGTCGGCGAAGGGGCCGACGGTCTCCACCAGCAGCGTCACCCCGGCCTGCTCCGCCAATGGCAGCGCAGACGCGAGGAACTCCCGCACCTTCGCCAGGGCGGATTCCTCCCCATGGACTGTCTTGACGCGGATGAAGGGCGCGTGGAGCCGCCTGGCCGCCTCCAGCACTGGCGACAACTCCTCCAGCGCGCTCTCCTTCGACTCGCCAATGTCGGAGCACAGGTCGATGCAGCTGATGGCCAGATGCTTTTCGAGAAGACGGCGGTACAGCGTGGTGAGCCTTCCCGGCTCGGAGACGTCAAAGATGGCACGGGCATCATGGATCTCAATGCCCTGGAAGCGATACTCGTCCGCAATGTCAATGAATTGGTCGAACTTGTAACTGTTCCAGCGGTTGGTTGAAAAAGACAGTTTCATCGGTCTAGTCCCTCTCCTCGTAGCAGATTTTGTTCAGGGCGGCGAGAAACGCGCGGATTCCGGCTCCGATGACATCGGTGGAGATACCCTTGCCAGAATAGAGCTTGCCGTTGGAACGCAGGCGGACAACGCCGGAGCCGACGGCCTCGCGCCCCTCGGTGACAGCGGAAATCTGGAAATCATCCAGTTCAAAGTGACGTCCGACGATGTTCTCGATGGAGAGGAACGCGGCGTCGATGGGGCCATCCCCCGTGCTGTGTCCCTGCACTTCCTCGCCGTTCTTCAGCAGCACCACATGCGCCATGGAAGTGACGGTGTTGCTGCTGACGATGACAAAGTTCTTGAGTTTGTAGGTCTGCGGGGCCTGGATGGCGGTCGTGGCGACAATCGCGTCCAAATCCTTGGGGCCCAGCACCCCCTTCTTGGCGGAGATGCGCTGGAACTCGTTGAACACATTGCCAAGGTCCTCAGCCGACAACTCATAGCCCAGTTTCTTCACGGCCTCGGCGATGGCGGGCATGTCGTCCGTGCTGGAAAGTTTCCAGTCCCCTTCATGGGAGACGATTTCCTTCCTGGCAGGCGCCAGGGTGGTCTGTCCTTTGACCATCGAGTCCACAGCGGAGATGATGCTGGTGCAAGCCGTGCTGTTCAGGGAGGTGGCTGCCTCCAGCGAGGCGCCGCGCGCCTTCATCAAGTCGGCAAAGGCCTGCAATGGAAGACGGGCGGGCACACCGATGGCGGTCTTGATTTGGCCGACTCCCGCCCGGATGCAGGCGATGGCGCAGGCGGGCGCGAGGTGCAATTCGTCCGTACACTCCACAGACAAGGCGACGTTCTCCAATTCCGGCACAGCCTGCTTGATGGAGGCCAGGAATGTGTGCAGTTCCTCAGGCAGCATGGTTCCCGCCGTGTCGCACAGGGTGATGGTCTTGGCTCCCGCCGCAATGGCGCTGCGAATGGCCGCGGCGAGAAAATCACGGTCGGCGCGGGTGGCGTCCGTGAAGGAGACCTCCGCCTCAATGCCATGAGCGCAGACGGCGGCGGTCAAGGCGGAGATCCTCTCCAGCACCATCTCTGGTTTCTTATGGCACTGATACTCAATCTGGACGGTCGATGCGGGCGCCAGGATATTGATGCGCGGATGGGTGGCCTTGCAGACGGCCTCGACGGTCATCTCCAGCAGCGCCTCATCCAACGGCATGGCGCAACTGATGACGCTGCGCGTGGTAAGGGGGGCGACGGCGTGCAGGAACAGCACGTCCGACCGGCCATTGAACAGCGGCGCCGTCTCAATGACGTCAACACGCAGTCGGTCAAGCTGCTTGAAAATCTCGATTTTCTCCTTAAAGCCCAGGGCGCACTCGGCATGGTCGCAGAGGCGCAAGGTCGCGTCAGCCACAGATACGGTTTTCATGGTGAGGAAGGAATGTTGTTTTCGGATTGGGAAGGGAAAACGGTGTTCGTCAATTGACGGGTTTGATGTTCTGGTTGCTGTTCCCAAACATCTGCTCACGGAGCTGCTTGCCGACAGACTCCATCTGATGCTTGGCAAGGGCCGCTCGACTGCTGTTGAAGAAACAGCGGCCATTCTTGTTCTCGGCAATCCATCTGCCGGCGAAAGTGCCGTCCTGGATGTCCTTGAGCACGGCGCGCATGTTGGCCTTGACCTGCTCGTGCGGAAGCACGCGCGGCCCGCTGACGTACTCGCCGAACTCGGCGGTGTCGGAGATGCCGGCGTTTGTCGCCGCAAAGCCCTTCTTGTTGATGAGGTCAACGATGAGCTTCACCTCGTGAATGCACTCGATATAGGCGTTCTCCGGAGCATAGCCGGCCTCGACCAGGACCTCGAAGCCGCACTGCATCAAATCGACCAGGCCACCGCACAGCACGGTCTGCTCGCCGAACAGGTCGGTCTCGGTCTCGTCGCCCATCGTGGTCTCCATGATGCCGGCGCGGGCCCCGCCAATCCCCGCGATGTAGGCCATGGCCATGTCCCTGCAATTGCCGGTCGCGTCCTGCTCCACCGCCATCAGGCACGGAATGCCGCGCCCCGCCACATACTCGCTGCGGACGGCGTAGCCAGGCCCCTTCGGTGCCGCCATGAACACGTCCACATCCGCAGGGGCGACCACCAACTTGTAGCGGATGTTGAAGCCATGCGCGAAGGCGATGGCGTTGCCGGGTTCCAGATACGGGGCGATGGAGTTCCTGTACACGTCGGCAGCCACTTCGTCATTGACGAGGACCATCACGACGTCCCCCCATTTGGCGGCGTCCTCGACCGTCATCACCCTGAGCCCGGCCTCCTCCGCCGCCTTGATGGACTTGGAGCCGGGGCGCAGTCCCACCGCCACGTCCATGCCCGAGTCCCTCAGGTTCAGCGCATGGGCGTGCCCCTGGGAGCCGTAGCCGATAACCGCTATTTTCCTGCCATCGAGGACCGCCAGGTTGCAGTCATGCTCATAGTACATTTTTGCCATAGTCAAACTCTCCTTTTTCCTTGGTTTCCTCATTGATGGTATGCAGGCCTCTTTCGAGAGCCACCATGCCAGTCCGGACAAGTTCAAGAATCCCGAATTCGGACACCAGCTTCTGGATGGCGTCCGTCTTGTTCTCCGTGCCAATGACCGCCAAGGTCAGGCTGCCCAGCGACACATCGATGATGCTGGCACGGAAAATGTTGGCTATCTGGATGATTTCATTGCGCTGCGCACTGGTGTCGGCGCGCACTTTGATGAGCACCAGTTCCCGCCGGATCTCGTTGTCCACCTCCAGATGCTTCACGGAATGGACGGGAATCAGCTTGCGGAGCTGGTTGCACAGCAGTTTCGCCCGCGCGTCATCCGTCTTGATTTCAATGGTGATGCGGGAGACCGCGGGGTCATCCGTCGCCCCGACTGCCAGCGACTCGATGTTGCATCCCTTGCGGGAGAACAGCCGGGTGACCTGGCTGAGCACGCCTGACGCATTGTCCACCAATACGGCCAAAGTGTGAATCTTGATGTTGTCCATGCTTGAATCCTCCGTCAGTCCAACAGGAAATCGTCTATGGGGCATCCATCCTGCACCATCGGTCGCACCATCTCGTCAATGCTGATGGCGCAGTCAATGACGTAGCCGTGGCCGCATGCCAGGGCCTTGCGGAGCGCCCTCTCCAACTGCGCAACGGTGCCGACCCGCTCGCCCTCCAGCCCGTAGGCCCCGGCCAACTTCACGAAGTCGGGGGTCCGTCCAGCCAGCGTGGTCTGGCTGTAGCGCCCGTTGAGCGTGAGCCGCTGCCACTGCCGCACCATCCCCAGCGCCGTGTTGTTGAAGATGATGGTGACGATGGGGAGATGGTAGAACTCCTCCGTGGCCAGTTCGTTGCAGTTCATGCGGAACGAGCCATCCCCCGTCACGTGAATGACGGTCTTGTCTGGATTGCCGATTTTCGCGCCGATGGCCGCGCCCAGCCCAAAGCCCATCGTGCCAAAGCCGCCAGAGGTCAGCAGTTGCCCGGGGTAGTCGAATTTCAGGTTCTGCACGCACCACATCTGATGCTGCCCCACGTCCGTGGAAATGATGGAGTCCCGCGGCGCAATGCCGGCGATGCAGTCGCAAATCAACTTTGGGTTGAGGGTCGCCCCGCTGCTCTTCTCGTACTGCGTCTCCACAGGGAAGGAGAAGACGAACTGCTTCCACTTCCTGTGACTGCACTGCCTCACTTTGGCGTTCATCAGCTCCAGGACGCGGTGCGCGTCCCCAATGATATGATGAGCGGTCGGCACGTTCTTGTCAATCTCGGCACGGTCAATGTCAATCTGCACAATCTTCGCCTGCTTCGCGAAGGAGTTGGGGGCAAGCGCCACGCGGTCGCTGAACCGGCATCCCACCGCAATGAGCAAATCGCAGTTGGCCACCGCCATGTTGGACGCGCGCGTCCCGTGCATCCCCACCAGTCCCGTGGCCAGCGGATGACGGCTGCGGATGCCCCCGCACCCCATCACCGTGAAGGCGGACGGCGCGTCCAGTTTCACCGCGAACTTCTCAAACTCCTCCTGGGCGCGCGAGAGCACCACGCCTCCCCCGCAAATCAGCATCGGCCTGCGGGCCACCCTGATCATCCCGACAAGCTTGTCCAGGTCATCCGCATCCGGTTCGGAGGCCTGAAAATCGTGCGAGGCGCGGTGGATGAGCGTCGCCAGGCTGCCGTAGGCGAAATGCTCCTTCCGGGGCAGCGGGGTGTATTCGGCCTTCTCCTGGGTGGCGTTCTTCAGAATGTCGATGAACACCGGCCCGGGACGCCCGCTGCGGGCAATCGCGAAAGCCTCACGCACCGTGTCCGCCAGCCTGTCGGCGCGGTTCACCTGAAAATTGCATTTGGTGATGGGCATGGAGATGCCCGTCATGTCCACCTCCTGGAAGGAGTCCTTGCCGATGAGAGACTCAGGCACGTTGCAGGAGATGAACACCACCGGCGAGGAGTCCAGCAGCGCCGTCGCGATGGCGGTGGTCAGATTGGTCGCGCCCGGTCCTGACGTGGCGAGGCAGACCCCCACCTTGCCGGTGCTGCGCGCATACCCGTCCGCCGCATGGCCTGCCCCCTGCTCGTGCGAGGTCAGGATGTGGCGGATGCGGTCAGCGTAATGATACAGTTCATCATAGACGTTGAGGATGGAGCCGCCCGGATACCCGAAAATGGTGTCCACATCCTGCTCAAGCAGGCATTCAAGCAAGATTTTCGCACCAGTCATCTGCATCGTTGGTCATCCCATGGTTTGGAGTCAATTTCGCACCGCAAAAAGAAAAGCCCTTCGGACACCGAAGGGCTTTTCTTGCAATCTCCATTGACAATGGGCCTTTTTCCAAGGATGGAGGCGTCAGTCAAATCCAGCACTTCGGTTTTCCCAATACAAGCAAGCACTGCCGACACCCGCCTCTCCAAGGTCAGGCGCTGGCAGTGCATCTAAGTACCAGGACATTCCGTGCGCTGAACATAAACCAGTCGTGATGAGAATTGTTGAAAATTGATTTGCCATAATATACCTGCTTTTTTCCCCTCTGCAAGTCACCAACCGCTTTTTTTTTGCTTTTGTCCAACGCCTGCGGGTAATCCCTCGCTCACGGATACTGGCCAAAACCAGTCGCCGAGGCATTGCGCGGCCTGCGCCGCAGGGCGGCTATCCGAGGATTACCTTCAGAAGGGGGGCGACTGCCTGGGCGAACCGGTAGAAGCCCAAATCCGTAAGATGGCAGCCATCGACGTATCCCTCCCAGAAATCCTCGCCAAGCCCCTCGTGGAGTGCGTCGAAGAAAAAGAGATTGGAGTCTCCCTGCGCCCTGCGCCTGGC
>JAFRLP010000367.1 GCA_017431185.1 Victivallales bacterium
GACCGACATCGTGGTGCAGAAAATCGCCCCCACGGTGGACAACTCCACCTTGAAGAACGTTCGCAACAACATCAAATCCATCTCCACCAGCAAAGGCAGTGTAACGTTGGGAATGTGAGTCAAAGGCATGCTCGTGTTTAATTGCGCAAATTTTTCGCAATTAAACACGAGAGGGAGATTGACTGTGAACAACCAGAGCAACGGGGAAAATCGCGTTTGGGAAGTCAGCGAACTGACCCGCTCCATCAAAGGAGTGCTGGAGGGCAGTTTTCCCCAGCTTTGGGTGCGTGGAGAAATCTGCGAATATTCCCCCAACCGCGCATCGGGGCATGTCTATTTTGCCATCAAGGACACGCAGGCTCGCCTTCGTCTGGTCTTTTTTCGAGGGCTTTCCGCCTGCCAGCAATTGGGGCTGGCGGTAGGCACGGCCGTGGAGATACTGGGGCGCCTGACGGTCTATGAGCCGCAGGGCAGTTACCAGATGCAGGTCATCGCCATCCGTCCCGTCGGCATGGGGGATTTGCGGCAGCGCTTTGAGGAGATGAAGGAGCGGCTGCGCGCCGAGGGATTGTTTGACCAGGAGCACAAGCGTCCCATCCCCGCCTTTCCCCGTTGCGTCGGAGTGCTGACCTCGCGTGATGCGGCGGCGCTGACCGATTTTCTGCGGGTGATACACGGGGCGCGCGCGGGAATGCGCATACGGATATTTCCTGTGCCAGTGCAGGGCAAGGAGGCCGCGCCGTACATTGCCCACGCCATCGAGTACGTCAACCGCTACCGCCTTTGCGAAGTGCTCGTGGTGACCAGGGGGGGCGGCAGTCTGGAGGATTTGTGGCCCTTCAACGAAGAGGTGCTGGCACGCGCCATCTATGCATCGGAGATTCCCGTCATCAGCGCCGTCGGTCACGAGCGTGACCACAGCATCAGCGACTTTGTGGCCGACCATTGCAGTCCGACTCCGACAGCGGCGGCCAAAGACCTCACCCAGGCCACCACGCAACTGGTCGAGACGCTGGGCGGTTTCCAGTCGCGGATGGCCTACGCCATGCGGTCCCGCCTGCATCTCCTGCAAGGCCGGCTGAACAACGCCGTGAGCCGTCCCTGCCTGACCCAACCTGAACAGCTGGTCAATGCCCGTGCTCAGTACCTCGACCAGCTGACCCAGCGGCTGACCGGCACCTTGCCGCAGCGCGCCAGCCGCGAGCAGTCCCGCCTGGAGAACCTGACCCTGCGTCTGGCGCAGACACTGCCGAGACGCGCCGAACTGGTTGCCAGCCGATTGACCAATGCCCTGGGACGGCTTCATGCACTCGCGCCTGGCCTGCTGGCGCATCCGCAGGAGCGCCTGGAAAAGACGGAACGCCTGCTGACAGTGCTCAGTCCGCGGAATGTCCTGACGAGGGGATACTCCATTTTACGCAAGGGCAATGGACAGATTGTCCGCGCACCCCAGGAGGTCACGCCTGGTGAAAGACTGAATGCGCTGTTGTCCCAGGGAGAGATAACCGTAACCGCCAACGCAAGGGAGGCTTAATCATGGAAACACCCGTTGAGAATACTCCAGCCACCGCTGAACAACCAGTGAAATTCGAGGAGGCTCTTGCCCGTCTGGAAAACATCGTGTTTCAACTGGAAAGCGGGCAGCTCTCCCTGGAGGAGAGCATCGCCCGCTTCGAGGAAGGCGTGAAACTCGGCAAACTCTGCCGCGAAAAACTGGGACAGGCACAGGAAAAAATCGAAGTGCTGGTCAAAAATGCGGACGGGACACTCGGATGGGGCAACTTCACGCCACCACAACCCTAAACGCTCGCCTATGGAATCCGCAGTTCTACAGCTGATCATTGCGCCGCCAGAGGGCCAGGAGAATCCAGCGCTGGCGCGCCGTTCTCTGCTGGAGGTGACGGAACTGCCGTCCGAGGTCGGGGGAGATGGTCATCCACTGCCCGACCGCAAAACGCCCACGCTGTTCCGGTTGGAGCCAGGCGGACGGATTGCCAATGTCGTGCCACTGCCTGACATTCCGCTCCTGCTCAATGGTTCTCCCTGCGTGAAAAGCACCCCGCTGGCGCTGGGGGATGAACTCTGCGCCCATGGGGTGTCCATGCGCGCCTTTGTCCGTTACGAGCATACGCCGTTATCCTGGCAAAGCCAGCTTCTGGCCCGTCTCTCCAAATGCCTGGTGGTGATTTTCATCCTCCTGGAGGCATGGGTGATGCTTGGCCTTCCCAAACTGGTGTCCACCTCGGAAAACCTGAACAGCAGCCTGACCCGACAGCGCATCTACCATCAACTTGACCAACTGCGCAATCGCCTGCGTGAATTGAAACCGCAAAATCAACTGGAGCAGGCCATTGCCTCGGAACTCAACGAGGACTTGGAGCATCGGGTGCGCTACTTGCGCAAAAACGAGGCCAACATGCGTAAACGCCAGCGCAGAAAAATGCAGGACTCCCTCCGGCAAATCACCGCCATCATGGAGCTGCTGGAGAATGACAACCGAAACACGCGGCTGCTTGCGCCACCGGACATAGACGGCGCCATCCAGAAAATCCTGCAAGAGCAGCCATGAGTCTTCCATAGCCACGCATCTTTCCCAGACCATGCTTTCATCACAAGATACACAACTATTAAAGCGGTTTTCAGATATCCGCATCGGAGTCCTGGGGGACATGATGCTTGACCGCTACGTGTTCGGACGGGCAAGCCGCATCTCCCAGGAGGCGCCTGTCCCCGTGGTTCACGTGCAGAAACGCAATTCCGTGCCCGGCGGCGCCGCAAACGTGGCGCGCAATCTGCGTGGACTGCTTGCCCCCAGCGTGGTCTTTGGCGTCGCTGGAAACGACGCCGATGGAGACGAACTGCTGGCGCATCTCGAAGAGTCAGGCACAGACACCAGGCATGTCCTGCGGCTGGCGGACCGTCCCACCACTGTCAAAACCCGCATTCTGGCCGGCAACCAGCAGGTCGTGCGAATTGACCAGGAGGACTTCTCCCCCCTTCCAGCCAGTGTCCGCCGCCATCTGCTTCGGGAAGTCACCGAGGCTCTTCACCACGGGGAACTCAACGGACTGATCCTGGAGGACTATGCC
>JAFRLP010000003.1 GCA_017431185.1 Victivallales bacterium
ACGCCGCGGTGGCCGGAATCAGGTATTCTGTCCTCATTTTTATCAATGTCTCCCTCACTTGATGTCCGTCAGCAGAATACAGTTTTTCAGCGACATGACATACGCCATGTTTCCATGGAGCGTGTGGCCGTCGTGCCACAACACCACCGAACCGTTGCTGTGGCGCAGGTCCACCCTGGTGTCGCGGGTGTCGGCCATGTTGAACGGACGCATGTCTTTGGCAAACGTGCAGGGGTTCAGATTGTCTCTCATGACGTCCGCCATGTGCAGTGTGTTCGAAGGATGGCGGATCTGATTGGACTTGACGGCGCCTTTCCCGTCTGCATAGTGCGCATGACCGAGGAAGGGAGTCGTCCCGTTGAAGGAATTGGTGTAATAATTCTTGCCGTAACTCCAGCACGCTTTCCCTACCGTTCCGGTGCCGGACCAACTGGCCCTTTTCGAGTCCGACGGACAGTGGAAGAACCGTGCGTCCTTGACACTTTTCGAGGCCTTTTGGTAGTCGATGCCCGTATAAGGCTCCAACTTCGCGATGAATCCGTTCTGATCCTGGGTTTCCGTGGGAGTGAGAAATTCGTCGTTGTCATCCACATACATCCCTGCGAAAAGCGAAATCTGCTTCAGATTGTTGACGCAGGCTATGCAGCGAGCCTTCTCGCGCGCCTTGCTCAAGGCCGGAAGAAGCATGGAGGCGAGTATCGCGATTATGGCGATGACGACGAGCAGTTCAACGAGCGTGAAGCGGCTTTTTTTCATGGGTTCCTTTCTCCTGTTCGATGTTTGTTTCAGCGAATGTTCCGGATTGTGTTCCCTTTGATCATTTCTATGTCGAACACAAAATCCGAAAACGATTTTTTTCCGCGGGCGGAAAGCCGCCGAAGCAGGACACGGAGCGTTTTTTCCAGTTCTGGTCCGGCGGAGGCAATCTGATAGATTCCGGTTTCCGGCATGACCGCCCCCTCGTAAGAGGCGATGGAAAGTTCCTCCGGCACCCGGATTCCGGCCTTGAGGCAGGCGGTCAGGAACATGGCCGCGACTTCGTTGGTGTAGCAGAAGACCGCGCTGGGGCGGTCGGAGAAACGCAGATACCGGCGCAGGCACTCTTCGATCAACTTCTGACGTCCGGCATAGTCGGAAGCGTCCCATTCGGGCAGCGCGATCTTCAATTTGCGGTTCAACGGAATCCCGTTCTCCCGCAGAGAGAGGGCATAGCCGTCCTGCTTTGGCGTAATTGCATGATTGGTGCAGATATAGAGGATTCGCCGGTGCCCGTTCCGAATCAGATAATCCACGGACATTTTTTCTCCGTGCCACCGCTGGATCCGGGCACGGTCGATTTTTCCTTCCAGTTCCACGTCCCCAGTCTGGAGAAGCACGGCCTGTTCCGGGTGTTTCAGCAGAACCGAAATGGTGCGGGGATCGCAGATGGAATACAGAAACACATCCGCATGGGGATCCGCCAGTTGCCCGGCGATGAGTTCCGGCTCGTTTTTCGGAAACAGGCGGTTCATATTGATCGTCACCCGGGTGTAATGGTATTCCCCGGCCAGGCGGGAGACCATCTGCGCCAGGCGGGAGTAGAAAAGCAAGTCCAGCGTGGGGAGCCAGATATGGAGCGACCGGATCGCAGACCCGTAATTCGGGTGTCGGAAAGTCCCTTTTCCAGGAATCGTGTGGAGAACGCCTTCGCGGAGCAGTTCATTGACCGCCTTGTTGCAGGTCACGGTAGTGGTGTGGAAATGCGCCGCCATTTCCCGGCGGCTCATCAGCGGTTCCGAAACATATTTCCCCGCTTCGATTTCCTGTCGGAGCTCCCGTTTGACCTCAATATATTTGCAGCGTTCCATCATTTTTTTTGAGTTTTTAAAACCTGTTTTTTTAATCAATGCTATTACAGTTCATTGATAATGTACACTTATTTTTCTAAATTGCAAGAGTCCAAAGGTAAAAAAAACAAGGCAACACTTTTTTCACGAAAAAGCCCCCTCGACGTTTTCTTTTTTCGATTTTCATGCTAATGTATAGGTGGCTTGATGAAATCAGGCGTCATCCAACAATTTTGGTTTGCATCATGAAAAAGAAAATCTCCTTCATTGACTTGTTCATTGACGAATGGCACGCCAACAACTATCCCAAGTGGTTCGCCGAGGCTCCGCTGGGCGACCAGTTTGAGATTGCCTACGCATGGGAGGAGGCCCCCAAGCCAGAGGGACGCCCGCTGAAGCAGTGGTGCCTGGAGTACGGCGTCACGCCCGTCGCCACCTTGGAGGAGGCCGTTGACAAGGCGGATTGCCTCTGCATCCTCGCCCCGTCCAATCCCGAGGTCCACGAGCGTCTCTCCGAATATGCGCTGACGAGTGGCAAGCCGGTCTATCTGGACAAGCCCTTTGCCCCGTCCAAAGCCGCCGCCGAACGTATCTTCGCCAGAGCCGCTGCGGGAAAGACCCCGCTGATGTCCTCCTCGGCCTTGCGATATGCGGATGAACTGGTCTCCCAGCAGATCCAGGCCATCCATCCCGATATCTTCACCACCACAGGCGGAGGACGCTCCTACCACGAGTACGCCATTCATCAGTTGGAGATGATTGTCTCCGTGATGGGGACGAATGTCTCGCGCGTCATTCCTTCAGGCGACGCCACGCGCGCGTCCGTCATTCTGGAATATGCGGATGGACGCCGTGCCTCCCTGGCCTATTCTCCATGCTATCCGTTCACGGTGACTGCCGGTTCCGCCGCGGCACAGAAGAGTTTTGTCTTCTCCGCCTTGAACCATACTTTCCAGAACCTGATCGCCGACATCCTCAAGTTCTATCAGACTGGCGTCTGCCCGATTCCGCAGGAGCAGACTGTCGCCATCGCGGCCCTTTTGGAGCAGACTGTCGCCGCTTTGGAAGGATAGGCAGCCCACCTGATGAATGTCGGGATTGAGGAGGAAGAAATGGTAACTATTCAGCCCCCGCACCTGTTTTGACGTGTGTAGCCTCAGATTCGCCACAAGCGTTCGACGTGTCAGGCGCGAGCCCCTCAACCTGCCCGCGAGGCCTTTAGCCATCGCGGATTGAACTTGCCTGGGATTCTGATATAGATACGAAAATTTTTTTCGGCTCCTTAGGATGCGCCGTTGGTGAACTTTTCATCTGGGATTCTCTGATGAGAAGAGTACGCTAACGGCGCATCGCGTGATGTGGGATTAGACGTTTTTCCTCAGAAGTCTATTGGCCAGTTTGATCACATCGGCGCTGGTCTGCGGATTGTTTTTGGCCTGCTGCTGCGCAATGACAAGCGCCTGCTTGGCTGCCATTTTCAGAAGTTGCTGGCTGTCCCACTTGTTGACGCTGGCCCAGGGACGGCGAAGGTCGTGCGGCAAATCCTGCAACTTCATTTGGAGGCGTTGACTGTGCATGCTTTTTCTCCTTGTAGTACGACCCATCCGGCCGTCTGGTCTCCGCCACACGTCAATGCACGATTTCCAGGAGGCTTGCACTCTTTTTCCGGTCACACGTAGGCGGAAAGTCAAAGGCTCATAACAAAACCACGTACGCAGAAACAACTGGAATCTCAGATTTGGGGCAGGAAATGCAGGTCAGCCCAAAAGAAATATCCTTCGCATAATCTATTGCCAACATCCCAAACGTCAAATGTCTAGAGTGACATTTTTCATTTTTTTTGCAACACCTCACTTTTTTTGCCATTTTCCTTCTTTTTTACAAGGAAGCGATTTGCAAAATCCCAAATATGCGGTAAAGTAATAGGTGTTGACACAATGGTAGGTTACCGAAGCGGTCAAACGGGGCAGACTGTAAATCTGCTAGCTATGCTTTCCATGGTTCGAATCCATGACCTACCACCACGTTGATTATCAAGGACTTGCGAAAATTTCGCAAGTCCTTTTTTTAGCGGGTAATCTTCCTCCCGCAACCGCCATTGCACGGCTGTCCAGATTTCCCAGCCCTGGCATTGCGGTTTCACCCCTCGCAAATCTTGCGCAAAGCCTCCTGCTCCTTGCGGATTGTCCCCAGCAGCGCAGTGCAGTCCTGCCGTGAGCGGGCGCGCAGAAT
>JAFRLP010000368.1 GCA_017431185.1 Victivallales bacterium
GAAGTGAAGCAACTGTATATGGCCCATGCCAAGAAGGCGGAGGCCGTGGCGGAGGCCACCATCCCCAGAGCCGACGTCCAGGTCAGGATTGATGGAAGACTTGAAAAGGGCGAATGGGATGATGCAAGCAGGCTTCCCCTGGCGATGATGATTTCATCCAGGCTGATGTACACCAGGCAGGCGGCATGGGTCATGCTGAAGAACGACGGCGACAATCTGCTGGCGGCCTTTGAAATCGAGGGGCGCATAACCGAGAACAAGGCAAAGCCCAACGCCAGGACAAGCACGTTCAGCCTGGCGACCTTGGCGGAACTGGATGTCGCAGTTCCTGGCGGAAAGAACCTGCAGTATTTCATATATCCAAACGGCGCCTGGGCCAAACTCGTCGGCCCGAAGGCCAACTGGAATGCCGAAACACGTATGAAAAGCGCCGCCTGCGTCACGGAAAAGGGATGGACCGCAGAGCTTTCCATTCCGTTGTCGGAACTGGAGTTGACCTCGGATGTGCTGAAGGCCAATTTCGGAATCCGCAGGGAAGACCAGGACATCGAGATGGCGGATGACCGCTGGCTGGCCTGGAACGCCTCAGGCAAGGGAACGACGTTCCTTTCCATGGCCGAAAATCTGGCTTTGGACGCCCCCGCCGTCCGTGTGGAATCGCTGGGTTACCTGGAGAATGGGCTTGTCTCCTTCTCGGCATCGCAAGGAGTTTCCCTGACGGTGAAGGACCTGGTGGAGGGCACACAGAAAAAATATGAAAGCCAGACCAATGACAAATTGCCCTGGGCTGGAATGAGCGAGGTTTCAATCAAAGGCAAAGGCATCAGTTGGACAGGCAATGTGCTCATAAAGGAGCTGGCTTCGCTCAAGACTGTCTGCCACGGAAATGACAGAATCATAGATTTTGAGATTTCACTGCTGGAGGGGGACCGCAAGCTTGAGAAGGCTCTACGGGAGGGCACCCTGCTGGCCAGGATTTCCCTCACCGACAAGCAGAACAGGACGATTGCCGGGCGCGAGGCAACCCTGAGGTCCGTCAAGACGCTGCTGACCCTTCCCTTCCCCAAATTGGACGTGGGGTATTACCAGTTGAACCTGAACATATCCGGCGAGGGGGTCAATTTCAGCGCCAGCAGGAAATTCGGCGTGCCCGAAATGGATTTCATCGGAACACGCGAAGGGCTGGACGAGGTTGTGCCGTTCCCGTGGACAAAGCCAAGCAGGGAGGGGGAGACCGTCCAGACCAATTTCCACAGGTACGATTTCGGCGGCAAGGTGTTTCCCGCAAAGGCCTGGAGTTTCGGGCAGCCGGTATTGGAGGGCTCCTCGGACTTCTACGTGACGGTTGATGGCGCCCCCACCACGTTTGTCGCCGTCGATGGGGAGAGGCACGAGGACACCTACGAGTCCCTGGTCTCGGCGGGGCGATTGAAATCCGCCGATGGCACGGTGCTCCTCACCTGGAAACGCGTCATCGAGTATGACTCCCTGGTCAGGGTGGACTTCTCCATTGAGCCGACGGACAAGCCCGTCATGCTTGAGAATTTCGGAATTGAATTCACGATGCCCGAGGAGGCGGCCAGAATCGCGCTGACCCCCTCCATAGAAACCGCCTGGGAAAAGTCCGCCTCTGTGGTCACGGGGGAATTCTTCATCGGGGCGACAGGCAAAAGGGGCTTTGCCGTGTTCACGGACAACAATGCCAACTATGTCTTCCCCAAGGACGGCAGGCCCTTTCGGATGACCAGGCAAAAGGACGGCGGCGCAAGAGTCGGGGTCAGTTTCATCACCGGAAAGGCGCAACTCGCACGAAAGGCGGAATATACGCTGGCCGTGATGGCGACTCCCGGCAAGCCGCCCAGGGAGGACTGGCGGCGGCTCCACGGCGAAGGCTGGCTGGCGTACAAGGGACAGAACATGGCCGTGCGCGGCTGGAGCCACGAGAAGAGGCAGATCGGCTTCTACCGCTGCAACTACATGGCGTGGCCCGCCGACCCGGACTCGACCCTGAAGAACATCCAGGACTACCGCAGACGGGGCATCGACTGCATCCCCTACAGCACAAGCAACATGATTCCGGACGAGAATCCGCTGTACGACTATTTCGCGAAGGACTGGGAACGGGCATATCACGGCGAGGCGCCGATTTCATCGCCGGGCACGGACTTTGACGGAACCAAGTTCCACCTTTTCGTCCCCGTCTGCCAGAATGTGCCGCAATACCGCGACTATCTCTGCCACTACACCGCCAGGAACATGGACAAATTCGGCTACATGGGGATTTATTTTGACGCCGGCGGGACGACCATGACCAACAGGACATTCAACCTGGTTGAAAGGGAGAGGGTCCTCACGCCGGAGCGTCCCGTCGAGGTCATCAACATCTTCGGCACACGAGAACTGTACAAGCGCCTCTACAAACTGATTAAGAAGCGCTATGCAAAAGGGTATCTCTACATCCACAACTGGAGGAATTTCCACCCTGCTTTCATGAGCTTTGTGGACATGGCGAATCCGGGCGAGGAGTTCATGCACTCCTTCCCCGTCAACAACAACGTCTATATGAACGACAAAGAGTTTTCGTCGCCAGGGCTCTGGAGGTACAACTACAACAGCGAGACGATGGGCGTGGCGATGCAGTTCTTGTCCGGACTCAGTTTCCATCCGAGGATCAAGGAGTGGTTCAAGCGCGGACTTTATGGCAACAAGGAGGTCATGGCCGAGATGTTCGACGCCGGAAAATCCATGCTTGCCATGTGCCTGCTGCACGACGTGCCGCTCAGCGGCGCGGGCTATCCTCCCATCCAGGGGCTTTGGGAGACGCTCGACAGGCAGGGGATTTCCTCCGCCGCATTCCATCCGCACTGGGAGCAAAAGGAACTCGGGACGGACAATGCGGCCGTCGTCGTCTCATATTATGCCTGGAAGGACTCCGGACGCAGGCTGATTGTGCTGGGCAACCTGAAGGACGCTCCAGCGACAGTCAGGCTTTCGGGCACGGCGGGGCAGTTGTCCGAGGCCTGGCCAGGCAACGCGGCCTTCAGCGCGGACTCCATTCAAATCGAGGGGTACTCCTTCAGGCTACTGGAAGAAAAGTGATTGACGATGAACGCAGATGAACTCCCGAAAGGGCCTTTTCCCAAGGCGATTGATTTCCCTCATTTCCCGACTCCGTTCCAGGCCGTGATCTGGCGGAACTGGGGACTTGTGCCGCCAGAACGGCTTTGCCGCATTCTTGAATGCTCGCAAGGACAGCTGCGCGACGCCGCGGAGTCGCTGGGACTTGACCCGGAATTGCCGGTGGACCCGATGTGGCTGAAGCGCTCATGCAACACTCTCATCCGCGCAAACTGGCATCTGCTTCACTATGACCAGCTCCTGACTTTGCTGGATTGGACGGCGGAGGAGTTCTCCAATCAACTGCAATGGGACGACTTTCTGTGGGCCAAGCTGGGATTTCTGAAACCGGACTGCGCCCGTCCCGTGTACCGGGAACTGACGGCGGACGAAAAGGGGAGGACTCTCTGGCTCAGGCAGGTCGTCCAAAGGCATTTCCCAGGAGACGAGATGAGGAAGGCTCCCACGCCCTTCCGATTTTATGACGGACTGCCTGACTGGGCGCCGGAAAAGCCGTCGGGCGTTTCAGAGGGGCTTCGCCTGGTGTACTCCTATTCCGCCCGGTATGGGGACCCGCTGCTTGACCCGGGCCTTGACCCATATCCCGACTGTCTCCTGGCTGCGCTCAGCAGGAAGAACATCAACGCCATCTACCTGCAGGGGGTCCTGATGCAGCTCTCCCCTTTCGGGGACTTGCCCGAGATTTCGGCTGGATATGAGACGCGGCTTGAAAATCTGAACAGGCTGATTGAAAGGGCGGCCCGCTTTGGAATCAGCGTGTTCCTTTACATGAATGAGCCGCGTGGCTTCTCAAGGGAGATTCTGCAAAAGCATCCTGAACTGCGGGAGAAATACTCCTCCCCGATGGACCCTGGCTTCGACACCATCGGCATGTGTACATCCAAGCCCGCCGTCCGAAAACACCTGAGGGAAAGCGTCCGCTTCCTTGCGGAGAGGGTTCCTGGCCTGGCGGGCGTGTTTCTCATTGTCTGCTCGGAGAATCCAACCAACTGCTGGAGCCATTCCGGCGCCGTCACCACCAACTGCCCCGAATGCAGGGAAAAGGGCGCTCCGGCCGTCTTTGCCGATGTTTTTGCCATCATCGCCGAGTCGCTCCATTCCGTCAACCCCGCCATCAAGGTCTTGTGCTGGGACTGGGGCTTCTACCACAATGAATGGAAGCAGGAGGTCATACGTCTGATGCCCCGTGACACAAGCCTCCTGTGTACAAGCGAAAACAGCGCGCGTACCTGCATCGGCGGCATTGAAAACCGGATTGCGGACTATTCCATCTCGCAGCCTGGCCCCAGCGAGGTCTCGATGGCGGAGTGGAAACTGGCGAAGGAGCGGGGGCTGGGTTGCGTGGCCAAGGTGCAGCTTTCCAATTCCTGGGAACTTTCGACCGTGCCGTACATCCCCGCGACCTTCCTGGTGGAGGAGCATTTGGAAAGGCTCAGGAAACTGGGCATAAACGACTTTGTGATAAGCTGGACGCTTGGTGGATGGCCCTCGCCCAATATGGAACTTCTGACCAAGACACATGACCAGATGGTCGAGGACAATTTCGGGGCGGGCGCCGTCAAATCCATATCCAGGGCGCTGAAGGGATTCAGCGAGGCCTTCCGGAACTACCCGTTCAGCCAGTCCGTGGTTTACCACGCGCCGCATAATGCGGGACCGAAGGAACTTCTGTTCACGGCCCCCACGGGATATGCGGCGACCATGGTTGGCTTTCCCTACGACGACCTGAAACGACAAAGCATTCCCTACCCCGAGGACGTCTTCGAGAACCAGTGGAGAATCCTCACGGAAAAGTGGCGGGATGACGGTCTGCTTCCGCTGGAGGAGGCCAGGCAGGACATTGCGCCGCAATACATGGAGGCCTATCGGGAACTGTGCAACTTCGCCAGGGCCTGCTGGTGCCATTTCCGCAGCGCCTACTGCCAGGTGGCCTGGAACCGCAGAAGGGACAATCCCGCCATTCTGCCGAAACTGGACTTGGCATCCATTGTCAAGGAGGAAATCTCGCTGGCCAAACAGCTTCTCGCCTTGACCTTCGAGGACTCCAGGATTGGATTCGAGGCGACGAACCACTATGCGTATTCGCCAAACGACCTGAGGGAGAAGGTGCTGAACTGCGAATGGCTGCTGGATTATATGCTCCGGACGCGCTAGCGCGCCAGAACTCCTTTGTTGCCGCCGCAAAAACCGCAAAAACCGCTCGCTTGATTTGTGGTAGCCTCAAGCGAATGTATATTAAGGGGCAGGGCATGAAAACGTGGGCAGGCGCAATCCACAATGGTTACCATCAAAGACATAGCCGCGGCGGCGGGCGTTTCGCACACCACCGTGTCAATCGTCCTCAATGGACGGTCGCGTGAATGCAAAATCAGCGACGCCAGGGCGGCGAAGATACTTGAATTGGCCAGCAGGATGGGATATCTTCGGAATGAAATCGCGCACTCCTTCAGCCAGGGTGTGTCAAAAATCATAGGTGTGATCATTCCTGACACGGCAAGCGAATACAGCGGAAGGCTGCTCTATGGCATATCGCAGTGCGCCAATATGCACGGCTATATGATCAAACTGTTCTATATGCCGCAGGACCCTGCGCTGCTTGTCAAGCAGCTTGTCGGGCAGCGCGTGGCGGGGGTAGTCACATACGACTTGTCATCACCCGTTCTGCACAGGCAACTCCATGAGGGGCTTGCCAGATTCGGCATCCCCCTCTGCGTTGCGGCGGGAAACAGCCCCGTTGAAAGCGGACTCCGGGTCTTTTCTGACCTGGTGGACGGCTGCACCCAGGCGCTCCGGCATTTCATGGAACAGGGGCATTGCCAGGTCTCCCTGCTTTCCCAGCAGGGCGGTTTCGCTCACTGGAGCACTTACATCCTGGAGCATTACAATGCCGTGGCGAAAAAAATGTCGTTCAAGACAATTCGGACTTGCCGGGGCATAGACGAATTCTTGAGGAAACCGACTTCCGCATTGTTCTGCGTGTCCGACTTTGTCGCATTGAATGCAATCATGACTTTGAGGAAGGCCGGTCTTCATGTGCCAGCCGACGTCTCCGTCATCGGGCTTGGCAATCTTTCGTTTGGCGTGTTTTCAAATCCAACGCTGACCACGATTGACGAACAGCAGGACAGCATGGGAAAATTCGCGCTTGAACTCCTGCTTCGGCAGATAGAGCAGAAGAATTTGAGTGACTTCAGCGTTGGTTTTCCCATGAGGCTTCTCATCAGGGAGTCAACGGCGCCGCCCAACTCAAAATGACTTCCGCCTGATTGCGCTGTTGTGACATGACGGGTGTCATCTGACGCCGTTCCCCAAATCGGAGAAATCCGCCTTGAAAAAAAACTGGTCAGGCAGTTCTTTTTTTTGCAGGAACATGAGCATATAGATAGGGAGATAGGTGATTTTGCCTGCCCGTCTGACATTGGCTCCGCAGAAGACGAATCCTTCGCTGACATGATAATCCGCAAGGTTCAGTACATTGTCCATGGCGTTGTGGCGGTAGTAGTCCTTGCCTGACTTGATTTCTATGGGCAAGACTTTTCCGCCTTCCTCTATCAGAAAATCCAGTTCGCCGAATTTCTTGCTGTTGTAATAATACAGGGCAAAGCCATGGGCGGTCAGTTCCTCTGCCGTGGCATTTTCATAGATGGAACCGAAGTTGATTGTGGTTTCATGCCGCAAAATCCTCAATTGAATCCCGTTGCCGTACTGTGCCGCAAGCAGACCGATGTCATTGGAGAAGAGTTTGAACAGATTCTTTGATTTGGAAAGAACGAGGGGGACCTTTGGCTCATCCACCACATTGACGGGAAGCGCCACCCCTGCGTTTTTCAGCCAAAGAAAACTGTCGTAATATTTGTCGAAACGTGCCTTTTCATGTAGGCTTTTGAGGATAAACCGCTTGTTTTTCGCGTTCAATTCGCTAGGAATCAGGTCAAAGATTTCGTTCAGGTACAGTCGGTTTTGCTCGTCGTACTTGGAAATGTCATGTCGGTACAGGCGAAGAATCGCGTTCTGCTCGTCCGCGACCCGACGCAGATTTTTGGTTTGCAGATAGGTGGAGACGGCGGCGGGCATCCCGCCCACGATGAGATACAGGTCGAACAGCTGCATGATTCGCTCGTGGATATAGGCGTCCACAGGCGTTTTCGTCTCAAAGGAGTGGCGCAATGAGTCGAGCACTTGTGTTCCCACGCCGTTGGCCCGCGCGAATTCCTCGAAGTCCAGAGGATACATCTGCGCTATGTCCATGTAACCGACTGGGACGGAGGCAATGTCGCGCAATGTGGTTCCCAGCAGGGAGCCGCTGAGTATGTAGTCATATCTGCCATCCTGCACAAGATATTTGATTTGCGTAATCAGTTCACGGCATTCCTGAACTTCGTCGAAGAAAATCAGCGTCTTTCCGGGAACCATCTTGTCGCCGAACAGGGCGGACAGACGCAGAAGAATCTCCTCGGCGCTTTTGGCGTCTGAAAAAACCGAGATGTAGTCTCTGTTCTCTATGAAGTCTATCTTGATGAAATTCTCATAGCGCGCTTTGCCGAATTCCTCCACAATATAAGACTTGCCGACCTGACGTGCGCCGACGATCATCAGCGCTTTGCCAGGCCTGCCCTTGTAAAAATCTTCGATTCTTCGGTAGATTTTTCGTTGAAGCATGAGTCTAAGCGTTTTTTCGGAATACCTGTAGATGAACAAAGAATAATATAGCACAAATCTAGAGATAAAACAACAGGATTCAACACTTTTCCATGCATTTTTCCTGAAAATTCACGTGCAAATTCCGCGCTTTTCCAAGAACAGGCGAAGGCGATGTGTTTCAAGGGAGTGTGATGCAGCGGCGGCGTCTCGCCGCCCGAATGACGATGCAGCGGCGGCGTCTCGCCGCCCGAATGACGATGCAGCGGCGGCGTCTCGCCGCCCGAATGACGATGCAGCGGCGGCGTCTCGCCGCCAAACAGCGAGAAGATATAGCGCCGCCGTTCCCGCCATCGTCAACACAATGCAGGAAACACAGGCGCGGGGATGCCATCGGTACACCCTGCGTTTCATAAAAGGCATTACCTATTTCAGACAATTCCAGTCGCTGGGGGGGTTGACAACGGAGCATTGGAACATTATAGTAACCGCGTCCGATTTGGGAATCCCGACAGTCCCGCAGCGCAACGCAGCCCGAATGCCCGAAGAGACCCCGATGCGCCGTCCTTCTCCATCCCGCCTTGCCGCCGTTTCCGTCCTGGCCCTGCTCCTGTGCGCCCTGGCCTCCCCGGGGGAGCAGAAGGCCGTCATCACCGAGCTGTCCATCTCCGGGCCGACGGAGCACACC
>JAFRLP010000369.1 GCA_017431185.1 Victivallales bacterium
CCAGCGGATTGGCGCCATCGCCACCTTCACCAGAGGCATTGAACCCAGGAGTGCCAGGTCCGCCAGAGGTTGCAGCGGCGGTTGGACGCGCACCGTTCAGTTTCTCCAATTGGAGGACAAAGTTCACGCCTTCGTTTTCAGGGTCAAATTCCACGCTGTAACGGCGCAGTTTGTCAAACACCTCCGTCAGCGGCTGGTCGCGGAATTTGACTTCAGGAATGATGATGGACTCCATCTTGTTCTGGAGACCTGTGGTCATCTCGGTCTTCTTGATTGCCTTGACGGCAGACTCATTGCCGGGGCCGGCGAGAAGCGGAGTGACGGGTTCCGCCCAAGTCCAGCGAACCTCCGCCATGCGCTCATCCAGGATGGCCTTGAATTTCTCGTCCGCCGCACGGTGCAACTGCTGGGAGATACGGGCCAGATAACGGGTGGCGACGGCATTGTAGGCGTCCCGGAGCAGCACCTGCTCAAACGTGTCACGGGCATCGGCATAGCGTCCATTCTGAAGATAGACGCGGCCACGTTCCAGCATAATGGCGATTTCCATATCGTCATCCGCCTTGTCCTGAATGATGGTATCGACCTTGGTCTGCTCGTGGAATTCAATCTCCTTCTTCTCATGCTGGACATCGTTGATTCGATTGTCGATATGGTCACGCTCCTCCTTGGAAAGCGTGTCAAATGATTTGGCCTTGCTCAAATGCTCCAGGGCATCGTCTATTTTCTCGGCGGTGGTGAGTTCCTTCGCCTCACGGACCAGTTGCTCGCTCCACATCTTATGCAGTTCAATCTGCTTCTTGTTGATCACCTCGCGCAGTTCCTGCGCCTTCTCGGACAAGGGTCCCGTCGCATCCGCACGTTTGAGAGCCTCCTCCAATTTAGCCTGGGCATCCTCGAATCGGTTGCTGGCATTCTTCAAGTCCTTCAACTCCATCAGACCGCAGCCTTCACCGAAAAGGGCCTGTGCGACTTCAAAGGCCTCCTGGCGGAGCACGTCTTCCCGTTCACTGATTTCGGTCGCCTTAATCATTGGATCGGCTTTGCCCTCCACGGCCTTTTGAGCCTTGGCCTCAAAACCGGTCAAAAATGAGAAAGCGGCGCAAAGCACTGCGCAACTGCCCAAGTGCGTCCACTTGGAGCAAAGTTCTTTTTCTCTCATTGTCTTTCTCCTGCCAAGGCAAGGAAATCTCCTTCCTTGAGCGTTTGAGGATTCTATCATCTATCTCAATTTCTTAATTTTGCAAAGCGTGTCGGGATAATTTACACTGGAATATGAGAAAAGCAAACCCACAAACCAAGATAAACATCCCTTTCCGCCGAAAAAAACGAAAAATCTAGCGGCGCGGACGTCCGGGCGGCGGCATTCCGCGGCGCCTCGGGCCGCCAGGGCCAAGGCCAGAGCCGTCCATCATCTCATCGGGATTTCCGCCGAAGCCCTCATCCTTTCGGGCCTCGAACATGAAATCCTTTTCACGGTTGAAAGGCGGAACATCAATGACCGCCGTCTCCTTTCCATCCTGAAGAAGGGCCAATTTCGCGACATTGGTTTTCTCACTGACCTCCTTCAGGCGGTACACTTCAAAGTACTGCGGGGCATTCGGCAGTTTTGAGATGCGGAAATCCTCTCCCACGGTACGCCGCTGGACATATCTGGCGGTAAGCACCCGTGCATCCGCCGCACGACGGCTGGCCAGGTAGAGAATCGCCACAGTGAGATTTTTGTTCTGGACATCCTGTCCCTGGACAAAATGATAGACATCCTTGGCATTCTTTTCGGGGTGCGCGTCAATCCAGGCATTGGCGCCGTCAAACCCCGCCCTGGTGATGGTGTATCCACCGACAGTGGAACCCACAGTTGTGGCGGTACGGCGCATTTTGCGCATTTTCGGATTCCAGCACATCACGGCGATGTCCCATTTGCTCTGGTCATCCGTGCGATTCCGGTCTATCTCAATGAGTTTGAAGGGGAGGTTTTGACGGAAGACCCGCAGTGTGCGGCAAAGCATGGCCAGGGGCGGGAAGGACTCGGCGTCACCCGGATCGGTTCCAGCCTGGATTTCCTCAATGTTGAGGAATCCATCGTTGTCATTGTCCTCACGGGCATCGTTGGGGTTGCGGAAATTCAGGAACGAATATTTCTGTTCCACAAGGTCGGGAATGCCATCCTCGTCGGTGTCCTGCTCTTCACCGGTGTTTTTGGCCAGTTCAGGCTGTTCGGCCTTGCAGAACGGGCATTTGTCAGCGCGCAAATCAATCAGTTTGCGGCACTCCTGATTGGTGCAGACAATAAATTGAGCGGAGGAAAGCAGAGACGCCTTGTCATCCTTCACCTGTTTGGGGTCTTGCGGCAATTCCGGGCCGAGAACGTTCACCACCTTGCGCGTGTCGTTCAGGTAAATCTCCAGCCCCAGGCCATCTGACTTGACGGGCTGGACAAGTTCACCTCCCTTGACATCATTGGACGCCTTCTGAACGCCGGCCTGCAAGTCACTCCTGGTTTTATTGAATGAGGCCGCCACCATCAGCACGCCCAGACAAAGGCAGAGCAGACAAATGGTCAAAACCAGCTTCTCGTAATGTTTATACAGAAAATCCAAAATGAACCTCCTTATTCTTGAGCTGATTTGTCCGTTGCCGCCTTGGCCTGCTCCTCCGCCTGCTTCATCTTCTCCGTCTTCGCGAATTCGATGAAGTCAAAACGCAGTGACCAGGTGGTGAGTTTCGGTTCAAACAGCAGGAAATCCTGACGTTTGGGTGGGACTTCCACCAGGAAATCCTCCTCTTTCTTCTCCTGGGTCTGCACTTCGGACGCCGCAGCCGCGGGATTCCTGGCCAATTCCGCCAGTTCGCGACGACGCGCCTCGCGCGCCTCGCGACGGCTCTTGACGGCAGCGCCCTCCCCCCTGCGTCCCATGCCATTGTCGGAAAGAGACTCAAGGCGGCGCGAAGTCCCGCCGCCAGGCCCCATGCCAGGGTCATCACGCCTTGAGTCCCCCCCTCCCCGAAGCGCGGGATTAAACTCATCCTCGGCCTTGATGGAGATGTCACGCAGGACAAAGAAGCAGCTGGGGTCCTGCGTCATCAGGTTCGTGAGTTTCTGGGCGTTTTCAGGGGTGGCGGTTATCGTCAGTTCAATCGGCGTGAAAACGTAGAAGCTGTCCTCCTTGGGCAAGAGACCGTATGGGCGTTTCAAATCGTCCAACGAATAGACGTCGGCGTCAATGACATGCTGGACAACCTTCTTGATGATGGCCAGGTTATGGAAAATGGGCCCCAAATCGTCCGCACTTGGCAAAACAGTGGAGGAAGCCACAGCGTCAAAGGTGAAGGAGGCGACTTTGGCGTCACAGTCAATGTCCTTGTTCTGCAGATTGCTGCGCAGTTCGGCAATCTCCTCCCGCAAGATGCGCAGGGCGTCAACAGCGGTGGGCGGGACGGTGTATTTCAGTTCAAACCGCTTGGCCAGGGTAGAGCGCAGTTCCTCCAGTTCATTCTCGGATTTCTGGACATTGGCTTCGGCGACCTCCTTGTTTTCCTCAGTCAACTGCATCCTTTTCTTCTTGACGTTGGAAAGATAGTCCTGCGCCTTCGTCACCTCGGCCATGCGTTCCTTCAGCGTGTCAACGGCGCCAACAAGCATCATCAGCAGTACAGCGGAGCCAACCACTATGCCGATGACAATGAAGAGGAACCCCCAGTTCTTTTTCAGGAAATCCATTTTGGGCGATGTATTATCAGGTTAAAAGGTATATCGTGACATTCGTGACAACGCAAACACGGAGAGCCAGGTTCACTTCTTGGCGGTGGAGGCGCCGACCTTGAAATACTCCAGGTTGAAGTCGAACTTCACCTGCATCCGGAAAACAGCGTAGTTGCTGAACTTCTCGCTGGCCTTGTAGAAGGTGATGGCAGTGAGTTTTTCCTCCGAAGAGAACAGAGGACTGGCGCGCAAGGCGGTGAGGAAGGCCTGTTCCGGCGTCGTGGCATTGGCCTCGCGAATCTTCTGGAGCATCAGTTCATTGGGGGAGAGCTGCGGCGCACCCTCTTTCTGCGGGGGCATCTGCACCTCAAAGGGGAAGGCGATGACGGGACCGAGATGCACGGGGATGGCGCTCTCGGTGGGCTGAACGGCGCACCCCTCCAATTCGAGACCGGCGATTTTCACCATGGAGCCGCTGGCAGTCGCCTCGGACGCACCGCCTCCAAAGCCGCCGCCGAACATCCTGTCATCCGCGCTGAAGGCAAACATCCCGTCCTCGTCGGCGCCCATGGGGATATCCTTGACCTCGGCCATCTTCTGGGTCTCGAAAGGCTTGACTTCATTCTCGATGATTTTGAAGGAGGTCAGCCAGAGGCCATCCGGCTTAATGCGGTAGATCTCATTGAGGATGGAGGGCCACACGGCTGACTGATGGAGGAACGAGGTCACCGTCTTGGCCTGATCGCGCGCCGCATTGGTCTTCGCATTGGCGCTCTCAATGGCGTCCACGTATGGTTTTGCCTTCCGCACAAAATGCTCGTCGATGTAATGATAGTTCCGGTCATAGCTGTCCGTCCTGGTGACGACCCCGAACCAGACCAATCCCAGCAGCGCCATGATGCTCACGCCCGCCAAAGCCAGCCAGGGCTTTTTGCGGTCGAAATCCTGCTGCCTGCGAATGGTGGCGGGAATCAGGGAAAGTTCCACCGGGCACTGGTCTGCATACCGCAGGCCAATCCCGATGCACTCGCTGAACATGTGACCGACCTCCATCAGGCGCTGACGGTCAACCGAGGGCTGCAGCTGCACACACTGGAAGGGGTTGAAATACTCCACGGGAATGCCCAGTTTCTCATTGAAGAAGGTATCCGTATAGGTGAAGATGGAGGAACCGCCCGTAATGTACAGTTTGGATGGCTTGGAGCCTTTCTGCTGGGCGCGATAGACGTTGATGGTACGGGTAATCTCACCATGCAGACGCGCCATGACATTCCGGACGATCTTGGAGACGTTGGCGGCCGTCTCCGAGTCCGGCTCGGCGTATGCCCCGCCCAGCGCGACAAAGCCATGCTGACGCTTGAGTTCCTCGGCCTCGGGCAGGCTGATGCCGAATTCCTTGGCAATCTGCTGGGTGATGGAGTAGCCCGCAATGGGAATGGTACGGGCATAGAACCGGTCGCCCTCGCAGAAGACCAGGTTCGTGACCCGTCCGCCAATGTTCAGGATGATGTCGCATTCCTCATTCCCCAGTCCGCAGGCGCGCGCCGCATTATAGCAGGCGGCAGGGGCGACGTCAATCAGAATCGGGATGCCGCCCACCTGCGAAATGGCGGCCGTGAACTGCTCCACAATGTCATTTTTGATGACCACCGACATGATGTCCGCCGTATTCTCGGTGGAGGACGCAATGAGCTGGTAGTCCATGATGACCTCATTGGCGGCGAAGGGGATATTCTGCGTTGCGTCAAACTCCGCCATCTGCCGGATCTGCTTCTTGTCATAATTGCCGGTCGGCAGTCGGGTGAAGCGCATCAGCGAGGATTGGCCGGACATGCAGACCATCGCCCGCCTGGCGGTGAAGCCGCCCTCCGCCAGCATCTGGCGAAGCAGTCCCGCGACCACGCCCATGCGGGTTCCCTCGGAGAGTTCCTCCTCGTATTCGCGGTGAGCAAACCGATTCAGGAATATTTCACCCTTGGAACCATACGCAAACTCACAGAGTTTGATGGAGGTTGCACCGATGTCGATGGCGAGTACAAGTTCTTCTTTGGCCATTATGTTCCTCGCAGGGAAAATGAATGCAGATGGTATCAGGAGTGTTTAAGAATCCCCCAGTCTCAGACCATACGCCTAATCCTCGATGGTGATTTTCTCGTCCTCGTAGTAGTCGCAGTCCACAGGGGCGAACGGGGTGAGGCTTTTCGGCAGCAAGGCGTTCTCCATCTTTCTCATCTGGTCAGTCAGTTTCTGCCAGCCAGAGGGAATGCCATTGGCGCGCTTGTCCTGGCTGGCCACACGCTGTCCCTTGACGTATGCTTCCACGTACACGGAAATCTTGGAGGCGTCGCACTTGCCGGACTTCATGTACCGTTCAAAGAACCGGGGGCGGATATAGACGCTGGCGTAGTGGTTTCCCTGCTTGACGTACTCGTAGGTGACATTGCGGAACAGCCCCAGGGGGCGCTTCGAGTTGTCCGCGCTGACCAGCACCAGCCAGCGGAGTTCCACCTCGTCCAGCCAATCCTCGGATGTGGCGAACTTCACCTCCACACGACACCATTTGCTCTTGGAGCCCTTGCCGCCCTTGTCGGCCGCCCCGCCATAGTCAGGGGTCTTCACGTCGTGGATCTTGAAGTCGTCGATTTTGACGACGGAGCGTTTCTGGGCAAAGGCGGACTCCGCCCAGCAGAGCAGGCAGGCCAGCACGGCGATATAGGTGATTTTCATCTGTCAGCCTCAAAAAGAAGACGTTTTCATGACCAGTCCACAAGACAAGACAACAGTAAAGGCATACCATATTCCCGACTTGTCACTATTTCAAGCGGACAAGAAGATTTTTTTTGGGAAAAAGACATTTTTTTGCGTTTGTCATGGTTGTCATCCCCCTGACGGAAGGCCGGAGCGCGCCCGCCAAGGGGGGATGCTGCCATCAGGTCGCGCTGTAGTTCGGGGCATCCTTGGAGAGGATGATGTTATGGGGATGGGCCTCCTGCAATCCGGCGGAGGAGATGCGCCAGAAGCGCGCATTCTGCTGCAATTCGCGGATGTTGTGCGCACCGCAGTACCCCAGGGCAAACCGCAGTCCGCCCGTGTACTGGTTCAGGACATCGGCCAGCGCACCGCGATAGGGAATCATTCCCTCAATGCCCTGGGGCACCAGTTTGGCGGTCACCGTATCGGCGGCGACCCCGTAGCGTTCGCGGGAGCCCTTGCCCTTCTTCATCGCGTCAAGGCTGCCCATGCCGCGATACACCACGTATGTGCGCCCCTGATGGAGCAGACGCTCACCAGGGCTTTCCTCCGTGCCAGCCAAGGCGGACCCCATCATCACGCAGGAGGCCCCCACCGCCAGCGCCTTGGCCACATCACCGGAGTGGACGATTCCGCCGTCCGCGATAATGGGGATTTGGTCGCCGACGGCCTTGGCCGCCTGATAGACGGCGGTGAGTTGCGGAATGCCCACGCCCGCCACCACCCGCGTGGTGCAGATGGAGCCTGGGCCGATGCCGACCTTCACCCCGTCCGCCCCTGCCTCCAGCAACGCCTTGGCACCTTCGTAGGTGCAGACGTTTCCGGCGACGACATCGACCTGGGGGAAACGCCTCTTGAGTTCGCGCAGCGTCTCGATGACCCCTTTGGTATGGCCGTGGGCGGTGTCCAGGACAAGGGCGTCCACCTCGGCGTTGACGAGAGCCTCGATGCGTTCCCAGTCATACGGCCCGACGGCGGCGGCGACGCGGAGGCGATGCTTGGGGTCGCGGTTGAAGTCAGGCTCCATATTGTCGATGAGGGTGCGCACATCGTGGTAGCTGTAGAGCCCGCAGAGGTTGCCGTCCTGATCGACAATGGGGAGTTTTCCCACCTTGTTCTTGCGCATGATGGCGTAAGCCTGCTCCATCCCCGTATCGGCTGGCGCGGTAAGGGGGCTTTTGGTCATGGCCTCCTCGACCTTCAGGTCGCCGCTGGCCAGATACTTGAAATCACGCGAGGTGAGAATGCCGACCAGATGCCCCTGCTCATCAAGAATGGGGAAACCGTTGAAATTGTATTTTTTCTCCTCCTTGATGCGAATGATGTCGGAGACCTTCATGCCAGTGCGGAAAGTGACGGGCTTCCGAATCAGTCCGTGCAGATACTGCTTGACGCGGGACACCTGGTCGGCCTGCACCTGGGGAAGCAGGTTCTTGTGAATGACCCCGATGCCGCCGAGTTTGGCCATGCCAATGGCCATGCTCTCCTCCGTCACAGTGTCCATCGCCGCGCTGATGAAGGGAGCGTTCAAGGTGATGTTTCGGGAGAAGCGGGTATTGATTTGCGTATCTCCAGGCAGGAAATCCGCATAGACGGTTTCCATTGAGACATCATTGAAGGTCAAGGCGGTATGGCCCTGCTCCTTCATAAACTCATCGATTTGCTGATTGACCATAGTTGCTCTCCTGATTCAAATCGACTAGGATTCCTAGTCATGCACGGAACATGCGGTCTGGCAGGACCGCATCTTGGCAAGGAGCCGCCGGCTCCTGATGCTACGGTTGGCCGTCGCGAAGACGAATGGTGATTCTCTTGCCGCGCCTGGCGTCGGGTTCGGGGTCGCTGACCGTCTCCACCATCGGGTCATTCTCCAGCGTCAAGTGGATGATGCGCCGTTCAGCAGGGGGAAGGGGGCCGATGACCTTGGCGGTCTTCAGCATCCGCACCTCCCGTGCCAGGTCCTTGGCCATGGCCTGGAGGCGCTCGATTTCCACCTGGGGCAATTTGCCATGCCTCAGTCCGGGCTCGCTGACGGGAGTCTCGACCTGGTAGCCATCCACGTCCAGGGAAATCCATGGGGGATTTCCGCCTTCGGCGGCCTGGTGCTTCAGCACCCTGTTCAGGAGCAGTTCCATCGCCTCCAGATTCTGTCCCTTGCGCCCGATGACATGGGCGGCGTCGTCAGCCGCCACCAGGAGTTTGTTCATCGACTCGTCCTCGGGGATGGTGACATTGGCCTCCGTGCCCAGAAGACTCATCATTTTCCGCAAAGTCTCCCTGGCCTGTTCTCTGATGTTAGTCTCCGTCATTGCCGTAATCCGTTCGTCGTGGTTTTCGCAGTGGTCTGAAGGGCCGCGTCCATCGGCACCATCTTGTTGGTGATGTAAGTCTGGAGGATGCCCAGCAGATAACTCACCGTCAGGTAAAGGGTAAGCGCGGAGGGCATTCCATAGAAGAGGAACATGAAGAAGATGGTCATGAATGACATCATCTTCGACGAATTGGGGTCAGGGTTGGGGGTCATTTTCTGTTGCACGAACATCGTCGCCGCCATCAGGATGGCAAAGGGGCGAATCGGCAGCGACTCGGGGGAAAACGACAGGGTGTCGGGCATCGACAGGTCGTATGCCCACAGGAAACTGGCATGGCGCAGCTCAATGGCGTTGCGGAACGTGTTGAACAGCGCGAAGAACACCGGTATCTGGAGGAGCATCGGAAGGCAGCCGCCCAACTGGCTGACGTTGTTCTCCTTGAACAGTTCCCGCTGCTTGCGGTACAAGGTCTGCGGGTCGTCCTTGTACTTGGCCTTCAGTTCATCCAACTGCGGCTTCAGTGCCTGCATCCGCCGCATGGAGACCGTGCTTTTATGGGAGAGCGGCCAGAAAAGGATACGCACCAGGACCGTCAACAGAATCACCCCCATGCCAAAGCCGATTGAGGCGGGGAAGAATCCGCGGATCCACAGCATCCCACCCAGCAAAGCCCGGCTAATCCATGCCATCCAGACGGGACGCCACATGAAGAACCAGTCAATCCCCATGACCGAGGCGATGCCGTTGCCGATGGCGTACAGCCTTTCGCATTTCTTGGGTCCTGCGTATGCCGTCATGCTCCATTCTCCCGTCGCACCAGCCGCCACATTGGCGGCAGGCAGAATCACCCGCAGGCAGTAGCGCCCCTCCGGCTCCGTGGCCACCCCCTCCTGATGGATGGATGGCACGGCGGCCGCCTCCGCCCCTGGGAAACTGGCTCCTGGCTCGCTCATCCAAAGCCCCAGCAGGAAGTACTTGGAGTGGACAGCCGCCCAGTTGGCGGGCGTTGAGGCAAGTTTGGCGCGGTCCTGCCCGTCCATCTTGACCAGTTTCTTCATGGCGAGGTCCGTGGGCTTGGAACCCGCTCCGCGCCCCAGCGAGGCGCCGCCCGCGTTCTCCCCTCGGGAGGCCTTGCGGTCAGGCGTGATGGATGGCGGCATCGCGCCCGCCGACACCATCCAATCCTGCAAAACCAATGGCTGTGCCGTCAGATTGCGGACTTTCACGGAATAAAGGATTTCATACGAATTGGCAGTGGAGGCGTCCCAGGTCTCGGTCACCTCGGCCGCTCCGTCCGCCAGAGTGCGCACCAGCCGCGCCACTTTGGGATTGGCCTCATCCACGGTCACTCTGCCGCCGGTCAGTCCGGGAGCCACCAGGCGCAGGAACGGATAGTCATGGTTTCCCAGAGAGACCCTGGGGGACGACGTGCCGTCCTTGGCGTTCTTGCTGACCAGATAGTCCTGAAGAACCACGCTGTCGCACCCGCCCCATTCGGGATTCAGCGCAATGACCGCCTCCCCCGTGCGCTCCAAAGAGACAGGGGCAAGCGCCGACGGCGGGAATGGCGTACTCACCGAGGAGACGGAGGCAATCTCCTTCCCCGCATTCGGCTGGGCCGAAGAGGCCGCCGCGTCCCCCGTGCCATCCGGCGCGGACGACGGGGAAACGGCGTCCGTCGCCCCCACCTCCGCCGTCTGCGAAGTGGCGGCGGGGACGTTTGCCGCAGGCTGCGACACATCGACGCCAGGCGCCGGTTGAGGCGGCGGAGCCATTTTCCTCATGACAAAAGGCATGCCGAGCAACATCAGAAGACAGGCGGTCACGCCAAAAATGGTAACTGGATCGTATTTGCTCTTGTCAGCCATTGTTCAATTCAAATTGTATTTTCGTATAGATGAAACTTTTCACAAGAGGCGAAGAGAACATCTAGCACCCTTGCCTCTTTGGAGGCGGAACAGGATCGTAGATGTCGCCATGGTAGAATGGCTGGCAACGCAGCAGCCGCCAGACGGTGAGAAGGGTACCTTGCCAGAAGCCATGGGTCAGATACGCCTGCTTCGCATACTCCGAACAGGTCGGCACAAAACGGCAGCAACGAGGTTTCCAAGGAGATACCACCATCTGGTAGAAGCGAATGAGACAGGCGCAGAACCGCGCGGGCCAATCAGCCACCATGGATAACATCCTCATCTCTCAGCCTCCCGTTGCCATCGTACCCCGCAACGCTCCAGATTGCCGCGGGCGTCCCCCAGCACATCCGCCATTTTGGCCGTCTTTATGTGCTTTCTGGGGATGAACAACACCCAGGAAGGCGGCAACTCAGGCTGAAGAACCGCGTAAACCTCCCGAAACAGACGCCTGGCGCGGTTGCGCTCCACCGCCAATGGCGAAAACTTTCTGGAGATGCAAAATGCCGCCCTCCTGCTTTGATCAGGGGACGGCATTAGAATGTTGACCACACAGTATCGCCCCGCGCTGGAAACCCCACTGTCACGCACTAGAGAGAACTGGCTTTGGCAGTGAAGCCTGGCCGCACGTCCAAAAGATTTCTGGCTGGCCTGTCCGTCCTGGGTCATCTATGACCAGTGGAACAAGGAATTAAAGGGCGAGGCGCTTGCGTCCAACCCGACGGCGATTGGCCAGGACGCGACGCCCGCCGTGAGTCTGCATCCGGGCACGGAAGCCCAGGCTGCGCTTGCGCGAAAGGGTATGTGGCTGGAAAGTACGTTTCATGTTGGTGTCCTCTGTTTATCGCCCAACGGGCGGGGTGAATGGATTTCACAGTTATGTAAAAGCCCTAATATAACGCAATTTCGCAATTTTTCCACCGCTCTGGCGATTTTTTCGTTTTTTCGCCCATGGCGCCTGCCATTCACTCCTCCTGGAGCTGGTCGTAATCGATGAGACGCGGCTGCGGCGGCAGGGGTGTGCCGGCGGACATCGCGTCCTTGAGTTCAGCCTCCAAATCAGGGTCAAGCCACCAGTAATAGGCGCTTTCCCGACTGTATTTGCCCAGAACGGCGGGCGGAGTGCCGAATTTATTCCAGTACAGCAGCCGCGTCTCGTTGATGTTCCAGAGCAGGACATAGGGGACCTGCGCCGTCAGGATGGCGTCAATTCGACGGCAGATGCGATGACGTTCCTTCACATCGAAAATGGCTTTCTGCTGTTCGATGAGGGCATCGACCTCCGCATTCTTGAAGCCCGTGATGTTGTTGGAGCCCTTCTGGTCGGCCTCGGTGGAGAGCCACTGGCTTTCCGGGTCCTTGTGCAGTCCGGCGCCCCAGGCAGCCCAGGTCATGTCGAAACTGAAGGAGTCCATGTCCTTCATCCAGGCGGACCAGTCCTTGACCTGGATATTCATCTGAATGCCCACTTCACGGAGGGCTTGCTGATAGATTGCCAGGAATTTGGCCGTGGTGGAGTCTCGGTTCAGGAAAGTGAAGACAAAGGGGCGTCCCCCTTTTTCAAGCAGACCTGTCTCGGGATTGGCCCGCCACCCCGCTTCCGCCAGCAGTTCGCGCGCCTTCTCCTTGTCGTACTCAAAGAGTTCATTGGCGCAGGGATTCCTGGAGTCATACAAGTCCTCATAATAGGTACGGTGCAGAAAATACTGGTCGTACATCAGCGTATGGTTCATGGTGCGCCGGTCCAGCAGGAAAGCCATCGCCCGCCGGACCCGCAAATCATCAAAGGGAGGACGGCGCATGTTCATTGCAAACCCCTGAAAACCGACTGGCGCATGATTGCGGACAGACTGCTTGACTATCCAGTTGTTCTGTATGGCCTTGACGCGGTTCTCAATCTGATGCCACTTGCTGGCGGTATAGACGGGAAACATGTCAATCTCCCCTTTCAGAAAGGCGTCAAAGGCATTGTCACGGTCCCCATAGAAGCGATAGACCATTTTGGTGAAGTTGTTGCCGCCCTGGACAGAGGGCAGGCCTGCGCGCCACCAGTCCTTTCGGCGCGTCAAAGTCAAACTGAACCCCTCCTTGAATTCGGCAAGGGCGCAAGGCCCCGAAACCACGGGAAACTCAAAATTGACCTTGTTGAAGTTCTGTCCGTCAAAGACATGGGCGGGCAACACGGGAAACGTCCCCGCCGAACTCAGATTCTGCCAATGGACGCGCTTGGCGGTGAAACGCACCGCCTTGCCATCCTCCACCTCCACGGGGGGATTGAGACGCCCCATCATCAGCTTGAAGGGGCCTGTCAGGTTTTCAGGGGACATCACCGTCTTCCATGTCCAGATGACGTCCCTGGCGGTGACTGGCCTCCCGTCACTCCAGCGGGCGGCGGGGTCAAGCCAGAACGTGAAGGTCAGTTTGTCCTCCGAAATCGTCCATTTCTCCGCCAGGCACCGGTCATACTCCAGGGTGGTGCTGTCCATGGCGATGAGCGGCTCGTAGAGCGAGTCAAACACCTTGGAGGCCATCATGCTGTTCTCCAGATAATAGTTGAGGCTTTTCGGGGAGGGGCCGAGATACTCGACAATGGTCCCGCCCGCCAGCGCGTCAGGACTGGCCGCAGGGTCAGGAATGCCTATTCGGCTATGCACGGGATGGAACTGCTGGGCACAGGCGACTCCTGCCACCAGGCATAAGATGGAGAACAGCGGTTTTTTCATGGGGGCACTCATCACGGGGTTACGACGGCGGGAGCGAGAAAATAGAGTTGGCCGGCCTTCAGGGAGACTCCATTGACCGGCAGATAGTCCCGTGCGCCCAAGGGACGCACCGGCGACTGCGCAGAAAGCAGGATGTCCATCCAGGACAGCGCGCATGAGTAGTGGACTAGGCTTGGATTCTCCGTTTGCGTCGCGTCGCAGATGTATTTGACCGCAGTGTCCCTGTCACCCAATTCATCCACCAGCCCCAGTTCCTGGGCACGTGCGCCGGAAAGCACACGCCCGTCGGCGAACTCCGCCGCCTTGACCGACGCCGCATCAGGATAACGTTCCTTGCGGCCATCCGAGACAATCCTGGCGAACTCCTCGAAGGTCTCCTGAATCAAGGCATCAACGTAGGCGCGCTCCTTCTCCGTGCGCGGACGCGACATGCTGAGCATGTCCTTCATTTCGCCAGAGCAATAGGTCTCCTGCTCCACACCGACCTTATCCATGAGTTTGGAGATGTTCAGCGTCCCCATGATGACCCCGATGCTGCCAGTGAAGGTCAGGCGGTTGGCGATGATATGGTCCGTGGCGGCCGCGATATAGTACCCGCCCGAGGCGCCCATGGAATGCATGCAGGTGACGATGGGGATGCCGCTCTCCTTTTTGATGAGCCGAATGGCGTGGTGTATTTCATCCGCCGCCGTGACTTCCCCGCCAGGGGTGTCCATATCCAGAAGAATGCCGATGACCTCGGAATCGTCGGCGGCTGCCTTCAACTCCCGCACAATGCGCTTGGAGTCGGCCATGTTGGTGGCAGATGTGCGCGAGATAATCCCGTACACGCTGATGACGGCAATCTTGACATGGGCATTGCCTTTGGACAAATAGGTCTGCTTGACCGCTGGCGGACTCTTCGGTTTCCTGGAGTCCACAATGGAATTCTCGGTAAAGTCCGCTTGGAGCAATGGAACGAACGCCATCGCACCCAGGTAGGAGACAAAACCAAAGAAAGCAACCAGCAGCACCACTGAAATCAGGCATCCTATCGCAATGCCTTTGCCTGTTCCTGAACTTTTCGGGGGGGGCACAGGCTGAAGTCTCGGCGGCGTCTGCGGCGGGGGAGGCGGCGGAAACTGCTGCCCCAGGGGGGGCGGGGCAATCGGCAAATGCTCTTGGTCGTTTTCCATGATGAAGAAAAGAGTGAATTATGGCTGCGAATACCTCGGTTTCCAGTTTTCCTCCTGGAACCGGAAATCAACACCCTCATTCGCCTGTCGGGCATAGAGGATTTTCAGATAGCCAGTCGCCCGGCTAAGTTGCGGAACACCGTTCTCGGGCACATAATAACGGCGCTGCCGCTGTTTGGCCTCACCGTCAATGACCGAATAGACCGTGTAGCAATAGAGGCGCGGACGCACCTGGACAAGGACATGGATGGCGCTGCTGCCGTCCGCATCCAATTGTGGTTTGCTGCCATGGATGTACGGGCCGACGCGGAAGGTGCCATAGACATTCTCCGCGTCCTCGATGCGCAGGCAGTAGAGTTCGCCGTGCCCGTCCGTAAAACGCATGAGGCTGGCGGTGATGCTGCGGATGAGGTCATTGTCCCGGGGGGTCGGCAACCCGACGGTTTTGCTGGTCAGAATGGTGCCCTCACGCACCTCCAGGGTCACGGAATTGGAGACAAATGCCTGTGGCAGGCGCTTGTGCTCAATGTATGCGGTGACAGTGTAGGTGTCGTCCCGCTGCAAATCATAAAGAGTGTTCAGGGTGAGATTCAGCTCCTTGGAGTCGCCAGGGGCAAAGACCAGCCCCCCCATGGGATTCGCCCTGGGGTCGATTTGGGAGATCAGCCGCCCCCCCGTGCCGGTGATTTTGAACACCAGCCGCCCCTGCGACAGGTCATCCGCGCTGAACAGCAGTGTGTTGCCGGAGTAGTTTCGCAGCACAAGTTTCAAGTGGATTGGCTCATAGCGCAGAAAACAGTCGTGTTCGGCGGAAAGTTGCATCCCGATTTGCGCCCATCCCGACAGGGCGCACAGGATCAGGATTCCCAGCGGCAGCAAAAGGTTGTTCTTCATGGGCAGTTCTCCGTTGTCAAGTGATTGGCCATTTGCCTGGCAAGGGCCGCGGCGTCCATTCCCTCGCTGCAATCCGCCTGACGTGGGCAGTGCCGCTCAAAGCAGGGGGACTGCGGACAATGCGACACCATCAGGAGATGCTGTGAACCATAGGGGCCGGTCAGCACGGGGTCCGTCGAGCCAAAAAGCGCAAAGCAACGCACTCCCAGGGCGGCTGCCAGGTGCATCGGGCCGCTATCGACGGTCAGCATGGCGTTGGAACGGCGCAGCAGGGCGGCCAGCGCCTCCAAGGTGGTCCGCCCCGCCAGATTCGCTGGTTTTGCGCGCGAGGCCAGGGAGGCCAACTGTTCGCCAGCCGTCCTGTCCCCCGCCGTCCCCAACAGCCAGCAACGCACCTTTGGCAATTGGTCAGCCAGGGCGTTGAGCACGTCCGCCAAAAAGCCCAGGGGCCAGTTTTTGCTGGGCCAGCGTGAGGAGAAGCAGACCGCCACCAAGGGGCCGTCCCCGGGCAACTCGGCCAGAAGCCGCTGCGCCTCCCGCTCGGCCTCGGCGGGGATGAGCAACCCCGTGTCCGGCGGTTCCAGCGGGGCGCCCACGTCAAACGCCCGGCGAACCAGAGCCAGATTCTTGTCGGCGGCGTGGCAGTGCATCTCCGCCAATTTCACCAGCCGATTATAGAACCAGACAGCCCCCTCGCGGGCATGGGCAAAGCCATAACGCAGCGGAGCGCCACTCGCACGGGCAATGAAGCCACTGCGGAACAGTCCCTGAAAGTCGAGCGCCACGTCGTACTTCTCCGAACGCAAATCTCGCAGAAAACGCCACAGCACCACGGGATTGGCGGCACGGCGACGCGGAAACGGCACAATGCGGTCTATGCCAGGACACAGGCGCACCACGCCAGCCAACTCCTCGTTGACCACCCAACTGATTGTCGCTCCCTTCAATGCGGCCCGCAGCCATGCCACAGCGGGAAACGTGTGAAGCACGTCTCCAATGCTGCTTGGCTTGACAATCAGGACATGCACTCCAGCCCCCTCCTCTGGTCAATGGCCTATCGCCAGACGGTCCGCAAGGCGGTCGGGCAGTTTCGCATCCCTGATTTTTTTCTGGGTGGTCGCCAGGTCGTATTCCAGACGAAAAAGTTCGACAGTCGCCTCATCTGGCCTGTAGATGGCAAAGGCGGCACGGGGGTCTCCGTCTCTGGGCTGCCCCACGCTGCCGACATTGAACAGGTATTTGCAGTTGGGCTGAATCTTCACGGGCTCTCCATCCTGGTACATGCATGTCGTGGTGTCACGGGCATCCTTGATGAAATACATCGGCATGTGGGTGTGTCCGCAGAAGCAGATGTCGTTGTGCTGGAACTGCATCGAGGCCATTGCGCTGAGGCGGTTGAAGATGTACCCCCACATGCCAGGACTGTCCAGAGTTCCATGGACAATGCTGAAGGGAGCCATGCCAAAACGGAAAATCTGCTTTTCGTATGGAAGTTCCGCCAGCCATCGGCGATCGTCTTTGGTGAGTTGGTCGCGCGTCCATTTCACCGCCAACGCCGCTGCGGGGTTGAAGCCGAGCAAATCACGTTCATTGCCGACATATTCGTCATGGTTGCCGCGCACCACGCCCAATGGCTTGAGCTCCCGCAGCATGTCCAGGCACTCCTTCGGGTTGGCGTTGTAGCCCACAATGTCCCCTATGCAGACATACTGCGTCACCTCTAGTTCACGGGTCTTGGCCAGAACCGTCTGAAAAGCCTCCAGGTTGCCATGAATGTCACCCAGAATCGCAAAAACTTCTTTTCCCATGTGAAAAACAATCCTTTTACTGCCGTTCTCTCCAAAACAATTAAGATAACCACTATGCGAAAAAATGCAAATGTCCTAATTGTTCAGGGAGTGAATCGGGGCGGGAATGCGACCGCCGAATTGGATGAAACGGGCGGATTTGCCAGGGTTGCGCACCTCCATCACCGTTCCGCCGCCAAACAGACCGCCGAACTCCACACGCTCTCCAGGCCCTTTGCCTGGCACGGGAATCAGACGCACCGCCGTGGTCTTCTTGTTGATCATGCCGATGGCCATCTCATCCGCAATGATGGCGGAAATGGTCTCCGCTGGCGTGTCGCCTGGAATGGCGATCATATCCAAGCCGACCGAGCAGACGCAGGTCATGGCCTCAAGTTTCTCCAGGCTGAGCTCCCCTTTGGTGGCCGCCTCCGCCAACGCCGAATCCTCGCAGACAGGGATGAACGCCCCAGAAAGCCCTCCAACCGCCTGGGAGGCAAAGGCCCCGCCCTTTTTCACGGCGTCGTTCAGCAACGCAATGCACGCAGTCGAGCCTGGAGCGCCAATGGCGTCCAGTCCCAGGCATTGCAGAATCTCGCCGATGGAATCGCCGATTTTCGGCGTTGGAGCCAAAGAGAGATCGACAATGCCGAACTGGGTGTTGAGACGCCTCGCCACTTCACGCCCAATCAACTCTCCGCAACGAGTCACGCGACAACTGGTCTGCTTGATCTCCTCCGCCAAATCATCCAGTCCCAGTTTTTCAGGTCCCAGTTTGGCAATCAGCCGCTCCAGCGCCCGCTTGACGACGCCAGGGCCAGAGACACCGACGTTGATCACCGTGTCTGGCTCGCCATGCCCCAGATACGCTCCTGCCATAAAGGGATTGTCCTCTGGCTGGTTGGTGAACACCACCAGTTTGGCGCAGTCGAAGCCGTCACGCTCGCGGCTGTTCTCCGCCATCTCCAGCATAATCTGCCCAATGCGGCGCACTGCGGTCATGTTGATGCCAGCACGGCTGCTGCCCACGTTGATGGACGCGCAGACCTTCTGCGTCTCGTGCAGCGCCTGCGGAAGCGACTCGATGAGCGTGTCATCCCCACGGCTGGCGCCCTTCTGAACCTGAGCGGTGTAGCCGCCCACAATATCGACCCCGACCGAACGCGCCGCCTGGTCAAGAGCCTTGGCGAACAGGACAAAGGAATCCTGGTCAAAGCCCGCCACAACGTCCGCCGCAGGACTGACCGCCAGGCGCTTGTTCACGATGGGAATGCCGTACTTGGCGACCATCGCCTCGCACGTCTCGACCAGATTACCTGCGCAACGCTCGATTTTCGCCACCACCTTGCGGCACAGCACATCTATGTCCGTGTCACGGCAATCCATCAAATTAACGCCCATGGTCACAGTGCGAACATCCAGATTCTGCTTCTGGACCATATCAACCGTATTCAAAATCTGCTCGGTGCTGATCATCGCTGAAAACTCCTTGGAAATGATATTTGACAACCCTTAACTATAATGCCGACACCCACAACTTTCAAACAGGATACCAGCAGAGAATATACCAAAATCACCCGTCTCTTGTCAGTTTTTTAGGATAATCCAATGCCCATATCGTTTTCCGCCTTCACGTCTTATCTTCCCCAAAAGTTTCAATTGCCGGAAGATTCGTTCCGCTGTGCGCGTCGTGATGTGCAGTTTTGTTGCCAATTCCTTTGCCGTTGCTTGAGGATTCTCTTGAATAAGCCTCAGGATAACGGTCTTGTTTTTTACCAAACCGACATCGACGTGCTCCAAACCGACATCGACGTGCTCCAAACCGACATCGACGTGCTCCAAACCGACATCGACGTGCTCCAAACCGACATCGCCGTGCTCCAAACCGACATTGCCGTGCTCCAAACCGACATCGCCAGTCACAACACCGACATCGCCAGCATTTACTGGGTCGGTTACACCGACATTTTTGGATTCTACACCGACATTCTCGTCAGTAGCCAATGGGTTGAAATTCAAATTGCGATAAATCACGAACTTGACGAAGAAGTCGCCGCCGCTGATTTCCATTTCCTTTAGCCCCACCTCTTTCAGCAGCGAATTGACTTTTGGGATGCCGCTTCCCCAGGCCTCGATAAGTCCCATATAGGCGAATGCCTTGGCAATGGCCTCGTTGCGGATTTTGGAGAAGCCTGTCTTCATGTTCTCAATCGTCTGGTCGATGGGAAGTTTCCCTGGCGTCATGACCTCTAGGCGGTCGTCATAAAGCGCGACTTGTATGTTTCCTGTCGCCAGATAACTACGATGAACGACGGAGTCAACCAAAATCTCACGGATGGCGTCGGGTGGAATCTCGTAAACATCCTGCCTGTAAAGCCCTCTGATTCTCGCTCCGAGCCTGATATTGCGCAAGACAAACTGAAAGGCCTCCTCCTGCTGCTCCTGTATGGGGCCCTCATACTCGCGTTTGTCTATGAAGTTTCCCTTCGTCGTGCCCTTGAAGACGGCGCATTGCGTCATCGTGGGAAGCAGGTAATGCCCAGTCAATAGCGCAAAGGCGTTGGTCGGGACAATCTCGTTGTCCTTTCTCGTCAGGATTCCCCAGGAGAGCAGTTGATTGCGGGTGACATCGCGCATCCGCTGTTTTCCCTCACCCAACTGACGATAGCGCATGGCAGTTTTCTGAAGCGAGTGGCAGAGAGCGCTGATGTCGTCTTCGGAAGCCTCCAGGCCAAGGCATACGGTCTTGTCGAAGAAGCGATGCGCCCCCTCGAACATCAACTCCTTGACCATGTACTCTTCCGCCTTCCGAGTCTCCGCCGCCACGCGGATGAACGTACCGTCCATCATTCCCAGGGACTTCACATAGTAGGGACGCTGCCGCCCGATGTCAATTTCCACTACAATCAGGCTCTTCCCCCCCAACGTCAAAGGATAGACATTGGGCATGATGGCAGGTTCGCAGTTGTCGGAGATGATGTTCGTGATGGTGTCCATGTCCTGAAACAACGTCTCGTCGTTCATCCCGATGACGGCGTGGTCCTCGTTTCTGATGCCAAAGATAAAGCAACCTCCCTGACAGTTGGCGAAGGCCACCGCCGTCTTTAGAAACGTGACATCCTTCTGCGGCAGTTCCAGTTTAAACTCCACATTCTTACCTTCAGTCTTGATGATGTCTCCAATATCCATAGTCCTCCTATACACTATACGGATGATGTACAAAATATACCACTTGCCTGAGGATATGCAAGCAAATGCCGTGAAATCACACACGCAAAAAAAAACGCTTTCCCGATTTGCATCCCCGAAAAACAGTGTTATATTAAAGCGATGTTTCGATACAGAGAAACATTTTTTCAGTGCAAAGTGTCCCAATCGTCCTCACACAAAAATAAAGGAGAAAGCAAAATGAGAGCGTTTATGGTAGTAATGTTCAGCGCGGTGCTGGCCGTGCTGCTTGCCAGTTGCGGCAAGGAGAGTTCAGAGGTCATTGTGTTGAGTTACGCGAATTTTCCGCCGCCAGAGACCTTCCCCTGCGTGCAGATGGAACGGTGGAAGGAGGAGGTGGAGAAACGCAGTGGCGGTCGCATCAGAATCAAGACCTATCCAGGCGGAACCTTGCTTGGCGCCAAGGAGATATATGATGGCGTAGTCTCAGGAACGGCCGCCATCGGCAATTTCGCGATGAGTTACCAGCCAGGCCGATTCCCCGTCTCGGAGGCCGTTGACCTGCCGCATTTCTTCCCCGATTCCAAAACCGCAAGCCGTCGTCTCGCGGAGATGCTCAAGCAGGAGAATCCAGCGGAGTTCTCCGAGGTCAAGATACTGACCGCCTTCACCTGCCCGCCTGGAGTAATCATGAGCGCCAAACCCGTCGAATCGGTGACCGACCTGCAACGTTCGCCTCTGCGCAGTTCCGGCACCAGTCTGGAGGCGCTGAAACTGCTGGGGGCGGCTCCCGTCGCCATGCCGCAGTCCGATGTGCCCGATGCTCTGCACAAGGGTGTCATCAGCGGCATCGTCTCCTCTGGCGAGGTCATGAAGGACATGAACTACGCCGCCTACTGCAAGAATGTCGTCGAGGCCAGGCTGCCTGTCATCAGTTTTGCCGTCGTGATGAACAGGAAACGCTGGGATGCACTCCCCGACGACCTCAAGAAAATCCTGGATGACCTTTATCTGGAGCAGGCCGACTGGACTGGAGCCTACGTTGACCAGCACGTGCAGGATGCCTTCCAGTGGTCCAAGGACACCCATCAGGTCCAAATCAGGCAAATCACCGACACCGAATTGGCCGACATCCGCACACGCCTTGCCCCGATCATGGAATCCTATGTCAAGCGCGTCGCCGCCAAAGGAATTGACGGGCAGAAACTCATCCAGTTCCTCCAATCTGACCAGGAGACCGCGAAATGAGGCGGCTGGTCAGACTGGAACGCTGGCTCTGCCTGACGGGCTTGGCTGTCGCGGGAACCTTGCTGTCCGTTCTTGTTCTGCTCTCTGGAATGAATGTGCTGGGACGGCTCGGCGGACATCCCATCAGCGGGAGTTACGAACTTTCAGGCTTTCTTGGAGCACTCATCGCAGCGCTCGCCCTGGCCGACACCCAGCGCAAACGCGGTCACGTGGAACTGGACATGTTCACCCGCCATTACCCTCCTCTGGCCAAACGGCTGGTCGGTTCATTCAACATGTTCTGTGGCTTCCTCCTCCTGCTGGTTCTGGCCATACAGCAAATCAACCGCGCCAGACGCCTGCTGGCGGCGGGCGAACTCTCGGAAACGCTGCGGCTCTCCTACCCATGGCTCATCTTTGTCTGCGCAGGCGGACTTCTGCTGCTGGCATGCGCCTATCTGACCGACTCCTGCTATCTACTGACTCGACGCGACCCCGACACCGAGGCTCTGACCAATGAGCATCGCAAAGGCGTGGTGACCGTCATCAACGACGAAATCACCCTTCCCACGTCAAGGAAAGAACATGAACATTGAAATGCTCCTGGGTATATGCGGCATACTCGCCATGCTGCTGCTCATCCTGTTCGCTGGCATGTCACCAGGCCTCGCCATGCTCCTCGTCGGAACCATCGGATGCCTGGCGCTGGCACCTGAATTCTCCATGAGCGCACTGTTCGCAGGTCCCACAGGCGCAGAGGTCTGGAGCGTGTTCAGCAACTACGGCTTCACCGTCATTCCGCTGTTTGTCCTGCTGGGCGAGGCGATGTTCCACGCAGGCTACAGCGAAAGGCTCTTCCAGGCCGCCCAGACCTGGTTCGGGCAGAAGCGCGGCGGCCTGGCCATCACCACGCTGATGGCCTCGGCTGGCTTTTCCGCCATCTGCGGCTCCAACACAGCCACCGCTGCAACAATGGCCTGCGTCGCCCTCCCCCCCATGACCGAACGGAATTACCATCACGCCCTGAAATGCGGCAGCATCGCCGTCGGCTCCACGCTGGGCGTGGTCATTCCGCCATCCATTGTCCTGGTGGTCTATGGCCTGTACACTGGAGTAAGCATTGCCAAACTATTCGCGGGCAGCATCCTGCCTGGCGGAATGCTGACCCTGGGCTTTGTCGCCACCGTGCTGGTGCTCTGCGCCTTCCATCGTGACTGGGCGCCAGGCGGACAGCCGCATACGATGGCAGAGAGAATCCGCAGTCTTGGCGGTGTGCTGGAGGTCACGGTGCTCTTTGTCCTCATCATGGGGGCGATGTTCACAGGCATCGTCACGCCCACCGAGGCGGCGGGATTCGGCACGTTCTGCGGCATCGCCTGGTGTCTCCTGCGCCGTCACCTGAATTGGCAGGGACTGGTCAAATCACTGACCGACACTCTGCACATATCGGGGATGGTTTTCCTCATTCTGGCAGGGGCGACAGTGTTCGGAAAATTCCTGGTGATGACTCGTCTTCCCTTCATGCTGGCCGATGCCGTGGCGCGGCTCTCCCTCCCTCCTTTCCTGGTACTGCTCTCCATCGCACTCTGCTATCTGGTTGGCGGTTGCCTGATGGACTCCCTGGCGTTCCTGATGATTTCCCTGCCTTTGTTCCAGCCACTGGTCCTACAGCTGGGATATGACCCCGTGTGGTTCGGTCAGGTGGTCTGCCTGGTGACGACACTCGGCGCCGTCACGCCTCCCGTCGGCGTCTCCAGTTTCATTGTCGCCGGCATGAGCAAGGACACCAGCGCCGCCGAGGTCTTCAAAGGGAGCATGTTCTTTCTGCCTGCCTACGCCTGCGCATTCCTCGCGCTGGTGCTATTTCCCAACGGCATGGTGGCCTGGCTCGCCAATATGGTGAAATAGTCCTGCCCAACCTGACAGACATGAGGTTGACCGGCGTGGTTCAATACAGGGAACATCCTGAACCACGCC
>JAFRLP010000370.1 GCA_017431185.1 Victivallales bacterium
CCAGAAAACGCGACCTACAGAAAGCACAACATTAATATAATATCAATCAACGGTTTTACAAAGCACAATAGCCGTTTTCCCTGCTTCTATTATGGCTGTTTGATTTGTTTGGACACAATATGCATGTCCGCATTTTTCAACGTCAATTGGAAAACCCAAAGTGAACTGATAGTGTCTCTAGTTGGATGTCTGTCACAGACTGGCTGGAATAGCCATGCCGGCTGGATTATTTCCTGAAACTGGAAAAACTGCCAGTTTTGGGGAATGGCCGCCAAAATACGGTTTTATGGGTATCTAGTTGACGTAACCAAAAACACATTTAGATTAGTGGCTGCTGAATAATTCATAAATATTTGATAGAATTGCTTGACAAATATCAATAATGATGTATATTAATGCAGACAAAATCAATCCATTCGCCCAAATACCCTGCACTTCGGTAGGCAATCCACATGTACAAGAGCATCGCCAGCCATCAGATGACCTTCGAGGACTTCAACGAATCCTGCGGGATGAAGCTCTCCCGCACGGACGAATGGTACCTGCTTGCCTCGAGGATCGACTGGGATGCCGCAGAGGCCATCTACCGGAGAAACTTCCCCTCGCGTCGTGGCCATCCGGCCTTCTCCGTGCGAATGGCGCTTGGGGCCCTGATCATCCAGAAGCGGATGAAGCTGAGCGACCGGGGACTGGTGAAGGCGATCGCCGAGAACCCGTACTACCAGTACTTCATCGGCCTACAGGCCTTCAGCGCGGAGTGCCCGTTCACGGCGACCAGCCTGGTGAAGTTCCGCAAGCGGATCACGGCGGAGATGCTCGAGGCGGTCAACGAGAGGCTCCTGGAGAACGGCGGGAGCACTCCCGAGCACGCGAAGGAGAGGCAGGACAGGCCCGACGCGCCCGACGGGAACGCCGGGACGATGATCCTGGACGCCACCTGCTCCCCTTCCAAGATAAGGTATCCGCAGGACTTCTCCCTTCTCAACGAGGCCAGGGAGAGGACCGACGCGATGATTGACTCCCTCCATTCGCAGCTGGACGGGAAGGGGAAGCATCCGCGGACGTACCGCCGCGTCCTCCACAAGGCGTATCTTGCGATGGCCAAGGCGAAGAGGCGCACGGCGAAGGGGACGCGGGCCCTGGTCCGCAGGCTGCTGTGCGCGCTCAGGCGGAACCTCGACTTCGTCGACGCCTATCTCTCCAGGGGAGGAAGGCTTGCGGCGAGGCAGGCCAGGGACCTGGCGACCATCCGTGCGCTGTACGGGCAGCAGAAGGCGATGTTCGACAGCGGGGCGCATCGGACGGAGGACCGCATCGTGAGCATCGCCCAGCCGTACGTCCGCCCCGTCGTGCGCGGAAAGGCCAAGGCCCCCGTGGAGTTCGGGGCGAAGTACGACGTGAGCATCGACGAGAAGGGGCACGCGAGGCTGGAGAGGCTGACGTTCGACCCGTACAACGAGTGCGGCGTGCTCCCCGACGCGCTGGAGAAATACAAGGCGCGCACGGGACACTACCCCAGGCGCGTCCTCGTCGACAGAATCTACAGGACGAAGGCGAACCGGGAGTTCTGCGAGAGCCGCGGTGTCCGGATGTCGGGCAGGAAGGCGGGGCGGCCGGCGAGGAACGACAAGGCGGGGGAAAGGGAGCTGAGGCGTGACGACCGAGACCGCAACGAGGTGGAGCGATTCTTCAGCAGGGAGAAGGACGCCTGCGGCGCCGCGCTCATCGTGACCAGGCTCGCCGAGACCACGCTGGCCAGCATCGCCCTGTCCGTGCTCGTCGCAAACCTGTTCGGAATCCCCTTCGGGGACGCTTTTTTTGTCCTTTACCTCGTGGAAGGACCAGAGCCCTCCGGAACCTGCCATTTCTGCGATTTTCTGGAGGCGTAGGCGGCTCGCGGGCAACTGCGGCGATGCACTTCGCAGCCTGACGGGATAGCCCCTGACTTCGGGCAAGCGGAGGCCTCGTGGCCGCTTCCTTGCACTTCCTCGCAAAAATGGTCTTTAATCAGCAGCCACGAATTAAGGTCGTAAAAGAATAGATGACAAGAATATTTCCTGCTTTCGCACAAAAAAATCCAGCGAAAGCAGGAAAACGTGTTTGAAAAATCCCAAAACAGGCTTATTGTACATCAAACGACTTTGGACAGTCAGTTTTCCAATGGGGAAAGACAAACATGACTATATGCTACAATAGGCTCTGGAAACTGCTAATCGACAAGGGAATGAAGAAAAAGGACCTGCAAAGGGTCTCCGGCATAAGCTCGGCGTCCGTGACCAAACTTGCCAAGAACGAGAACGTCAACACCGAGATATTGCAGAAAATCTGCATTGCCCTGAAATGCGACATCTGCGACATCATGGAAATGATGGACGAGAAGAGCCTTCAACAAGAGGAGCGCTGAAAAATGGAGATAGTCTCATTATTCAGCGGAGCGGGCGGCCTGGACCTTGGATTGATGCAAGGCGGAAATGAAATCATCTGGGCGAATGACATAGATGCCGACTCCGTCGCCACATACAGGGAGAACATAGGCGGCTACATTGTCCATGCCGACATCAAGGACGTGGCGCTTGACGACATCCCCGACGCGGACGTCGTCGTCGGAGGCTTCCCCTGCCAGGGATTCTCGCAGGCGAATCTTCGCCGTTCCGAGGAGGACGGCAGGAACAAGCTGTACATCTTCTTCCGAAATGTCATAAGGGCGAAGCAGCCGCGCTTCTTCATCGCGGAGAATGTCAAGGGCATCCTGAGCCTGGGTGGAGGAAATGCAATCAAGACCATCGTCAAGGACTTTGAGGACGCAGGGTATATGACGGAGCTTCACCTTGTGAACATGGCGGACTACGGCATCCCACAGACGCGTCAAAGGGTGATCATCGTCGGCCAGCGAAGGGACATCGCGGAACAGTTTATTTTCCGCTTCCCCGTCCCCACAAACGGCAGGAACGGGCAGCCAGCCCCTTGGGTGAGCGTCCGTCAGGCCATCCAGCATTTCCCCGATCCAGACCAGCCCAACGATGTTCCGAACCATAAATACTCGGCATATAAACTTGCCTTCAGGAATTTCACGGGACACAGGCAGACGGATCCGGACAAGCCAAGCCCTACCATCCTGGCAAGGGGGAACGGGGGCGGCGGAGTCTGCGCCATCCCGCATTACAACGGGCTACGGCGGATGACCATCCGCGAAAGCGCGGCTGTGCAGACTTTCCCCGATGACTTTGTGTTCCACGGGGCAATGAACTCCTGCTATCGGCAGATCGGGAATGCCGTGCCTCCGCGCTTCGCAAGGCTGCTTGGCGCAGAGCTTCACCGCATTGAACAAGAGGAGCTTGGACAATGAGAGTAGTGTCACTTTTCAGCGGAGCGGGCGGCCTGGACCTTGGCTTCATGCAGGCCGGGCACAGGATCGTCTGGGCAAACGACCTGTATTCGGACGCAGTCGCGACATACGAAAGGAACATAGGGCGGCACATTGTCTGCCGGGACATCCGTGAAATCAGGAGCGAGGACATCCCCGACTGCGACATCGTCATCGGCGGCTTCCCCTGCCAGGGGTTCTCCGTGGCCAACACCAAGCGCAATATCGGGGACGAGCGCAATGTTCTCTACAAGGAGCTGATCCGCGTCATCACCGCCAAGCGCCCATCCTTCTTCCTTGCGGAGAACGTGAAGGGGCTGATGAACTTCTGCAAGGGCGCTGTGTTCAAGATGATTCTCGAGGATTTCCGTGCGCTGGGTTACAGGGTGCAATACCACCTGTTCAACGCGGCTGACTATGGAGTGCCGCAGAAACGGGAGCGCGTCATGATTGTCGGCGTGAGGAATGACGTGGACTTCGACTTCCAGTTCCCCGCCCCGACACACAACGCGGATGGATCCAACGGACTGGAGCACTGGGTGAGCGTCGGAGCGGCTCTGGCCAACATCCCCGACCCCGACCAGCCGAACAATCTGCCCAATCACGAGTACTCTAAATACAAGTTGCTTTTCAACGGATACATCGGTCATCGGGCCATAAACCCCGACCAGCCAGCCCCGACTGTGACGGCAAGGGGAGATGACAAGGGAGGCGTCGTAATCCTGCATCATCCGAACAACCAGCGCAGGATGTCATGCCGCGAACTGGCCACTGTCCAGGGATTTCCGCTTGACTACGAGTTCTGTGGTCCTCGATCCTCCGTGTACAGGCAGATTGGCAATGCCGTCCCCCCGCCGCTGGCGCAGGCTGTTGCCAGGCAGTTCCCAATTGAAATAGGAGAATGACACGATGACTTTGCCGATTGACTTCATTCCGTCCCTTCCATTTGACGAGTTCAAATGGAAATGGGCCAGCTTTGCACCCACTGAAGGTCTGAATGACCCGGTTGTACTTCTTGGTGTGCTGTTCCGCATGCGCAAGCTGGAGAACCGCAACCTTTCCTACAGTTCGCAGGAGTTCGCCGACGAGCTTGCGGATCTGGCCGATGCCATCAAGGACAGGGGAATCACAGGGGTGGACCTTGCGAGGAGAACAGGCGAAAGAAACCTCATAAGGAACTCGGGACAATACTGGAAGGCGCTGGGACTGATTCCCATCGACAGCCACGAAATCATCACATTGACTGATTTTGGGCGGAATGTGGCCGACAGGGTGATATCACAGTCGGAGTTCGCGGCCTTGACGATACGCACTTTTGTCCTGCCCAATCCAGCCGTTCAAGGCGATGAGGAATGCAGACAATGGAGGGAGCACCACCTTGAGCTTCATCCACTTCTTTTGCTTTTGAAGATTCTGCGTCAGCTGAACGGGCAGGAGGGACAGGGGTATTTGACCAAGCAGGAGCTGCTGAAAATCATAATGCCCCTTTCCGCCGTCCCCAATGCCTCGGTCGATGACTATGTGAACTTCATTGTCAGGCATAGAAACGGACTGCTGGACCTGTCGCGCTGGCCAAACTGCCAGACAAGCGCGAATGACCACCGAATCGGTCGGGAGTTCCTGTTGTTC
>JAFRLP010000371.1 GCA_017431185.1 Victivallales bacterium
ACAAGGAGCAGTTCGACCGCTACAAGGCCGCGCTCGACACCATTTTCTTCACGGACTTCCTGGATTTCCATCTTTATCGCCACGGACAAAGCGCGGGCGAAGTGCGGATCGCCGACTGGGACGGCGTGCGGGTCACGGCGAAAAGCGAGAACTTCACCGCTTTCGTGGCCATATTGGAGGAATGCGCCAGCGGCGGGCCGCAGAGGATTGACTCGGCAAAACGGCTTGCCGAACTCATGGCGGGCAAGGCGAGAATGCTTCAGCGGATTGCCGAGGCATACCTGAGGCCTGTCGCCGAGGCATACGACTCGGCGCCTGTCGGCCACAAGCCCGTGACCTCCCCGCTTCTCGACATGATGGTGGGCTTCCGCAATGTGCTGATGCCCGACGTGGGCGCCGGCGAATTCTCGGACATCTTCGCCCAGACGCTCACCTACGGGATGTTCGCGGCCCGCCTGAACGACCCGACTCCCGAGACCTTCTCGCGGTACGAGGCGATGGGGCGCATCCCCAACAGCAACCCATTCCTGAAGCAGCTCTTCCAGTATGTGGCGAACAACCTTGAGGAGGAGCTGGAATGGGTCGTCGATGACCTGGCGGACCTGTTCAAGTCGGTGAACGTCGGCAGGCTCATGAAGGACTACGGCAGGGCGACAGGGATGGCCGACCCCATGGTCCATTTCTACGAGGACTTCCTCCGCGAATACGACGCGGGACTTCGGAAGGACCGGGGAGTCTGGTACACGCCGCTCCAGGTCGTGCGTTTCATCGTCTCCGCAGTTGACTGGGCACTGCAATCCCGCTTCGGTCTGGCGGACGGCCTGGCGGACTCGTCGATGACTCAAATCGAAGTCGAGGAGGCCACGACACACGGCAAGAGGCTCGCCCACAAGGTCAGGAAAACCGTCCATCGCGTCCAGGTTCTCGACCCTGCGACCGGCACGGGGACGTTCCTCGCCGAGGCCATCCGCCAGATCAGGGCGAAATTCGACGGCAACGAGGGGCTGTGGCCCGAATACGTCCAGAGCAGCCTGCTGCCGCGTCTCAATGGTTTCGAGTTGCTGATGGCCAGCTACACGATGGCGCATGTCAAGCTGGACTTCGCCCTGCGCGCCTCGGGAGTCGTCCCGTCTGGCAGGGAGCGCTTCAGGGTGTTTCTCACGGACTCGCTGACCGACTGGCACAAGGAACTGCCGGGCGGCCTCTTCGCCAGCGCCCTCGCCGCCGAACAGCAGGGAGCCGACGAGGTGAAGCGGGACATCCCCGTCATGGTGGTCATGGGAAATCCGCCGTACAACTCGTCCTCCACGAACAATGGCGATTGGATCAGGAACCTTGTTGCCGATTACAAAAAAGGGTTGAATGAGCGCAAAATCAACCTGGACGATGACTACATAAAGTTCATCCGTCTAGGTCAGCACTATGTGGAAAGGAACGGAAGCGGAATCCTGGCCTACATCTCCAACAACTCGTTCCTTGATGGAATCACTCACCGCGAGATGCGCCGCCGCCTCCTGGCGACGTTTGATGAGATATACGTGTTGAATCTCCATGGGAATACCCGAAAGAAAGAACATACGCCAGACGGCGACAAGGACGAAAACGTTTTCAGAATTATGCAGGGCGTGGCAATAACGCTGATGGTGAGGAAAGTTGATACAACCAAGGCCGCCTCACCGCAGGCAAAAGTCTTCTATGCAGATTTATGGGGCAAAAAGGCTGCAAAGTTCGCCTCGCTCAATATAGCCACTATGGAATCCATTCCATGGCAGGAACTCTCTCCTTCAGTGCCATTTTTCTTCTTTGTGCCAAAGGACTTCTCTTGCGCGGAGGAATACAATAGAGGATTCTCGGTAGCGGAACTATTCAAGGTTTTCGGGTTGGGTGTGAAATCCGAACGTGACAGCACTGCGATTCAGTTTGACCTTACTTCACTCAATGGTGTGGTTTCGGATTTCCAACGTCTAGAAACAGAAAACATACGTCAAAAGTATCAATTAGGAAAAGACAGTCGAGATTGGTCTATCGAAAGGGCGAAGGGCGATGTTCAAAAACATGCGGACATCGACCTGTATTCTTTGCAAATCTTGATGAGATGCTTTGACCCACGTTGGACATATTACACAGGAACGACAAGAGGATTTATTGGGACACCCGCCTATCCAACGATGCGGCACATGCTTCACGAGAATATCGCCTTGTGCCTGATTCGCAATTCGCGTGGACATGACGCGGGCCTGCCATTCGTGGCAGACGGATTGGTTGGCAAAGACGCAGTGTCATCACTTGACAACTGCCGGGTCTTCCCCCTGTGGCTCTACGAGGAGAATTTCGGCAGAATGGAGAGGCGAGCGAACCTGGACGGGGCGATTGTCGCCAGGATAGGGGAGGCCATCGGCGGTGTGCCCACGCCCGAGGAGGTCTTCGCCTACATCTACGGTGTGCTTTACGCCCCGCAGTACCGCAGGAAATTCGGGGAGTTCCTGAAGAGCGACTTCCCGCGCATCCCCTATCCGAAGGATGCGGCCCAGTTCCAGGCGTTTGCGGAGGTCGGGCGCTCGCTCATCGAGACCCACCTGCTGCGCGACCCCGCGCCTGGCCTATCCGAGACGCGGGCGCGCTTCCCGAAGGCGGGCAGCAACACCGTCGAGGAAGTGCGCTTTGAGGATGGGCGCGTACTCATCAACGCGGAGCAGTACTTTGACAACGTGCCGGAACTGGCGTGGTCAATGCCGATTGGCGGCTACAGACCTGCGGAGAAATGGCTCAAGGACCGCCGTGGACGAACCCTCTCCGGCGACGACCTCAGGCACTACCAGCGCATCATCCTCGCGCTCCTGAAAACCGCCGAGGCCACCGAAAACCTCCTGCACCTGCCGCTGTAGCCTGACGCCCTGTCTTGCCCCACACCATTCAGCACGGATGTAAAGCATCATGTTGATGTCAAGGCATCACTTTGGGGAATGAAATGCACTTTCGAGATTGTCTTATTGGAAAGAAAAAAATAAAAAATTTTCCAAGACGACTTGACATATTGGAAATACGCATTATTTTATCGTAGTCTTCTGAAATCGGACTGGACAATTTGCCTTCTCTCCTAAAGCAGCCTAGGACAGAAGCATATCGACCAGTGCCAAAACATTTTCCCCAAAACAGGCTGTCAAAAATGAGGCTCACGAAATGCAGTTGTTCAAAACAAGACTTCGAGAATTAATGACAGAACGAGGCATGACGCAACATGCCTTGGCCATGCGCCTAAACATCGAGGACGCGACCCTTTCAAAATACTTGAATGAAAACAGACTACCACGAATAGACATCATTGCCAATATGGCAACTGTCCTCAACACCACAACCGATTACCTTTTGGGACGAGATGAAAGCAAAGAGTTCAATTATCATGGTGTCAAGCGTTTACTCGCACGTAATGCAGACCACATGAGTAAAGAGGAAAAAATGAAATTGATTGACATTTTATTTAAGGAATAGAATACAATGCATTTGTCAAATCAGAGATATGAGGAAATGAAAAGCGAGGCTCTAAACCTCATCGTTTATTGCCATATAACATCTTTTCCCATAGATGCCACGATGGTCATAAAAAAAATCGGAGGTTGTCTAGTCCCATACTCTTCCTTGAATGAAGAACGTCTAAAAGCGGCATATAGAATGAGCGAAGATGCTTTTTCCTGTTACCTCAATGGCAATTGGCTTGTCCTATACAATGATGCAAAAAACGCGGCTCGCATTAAAATGACACTACTTCATGAATCCGCCCATCATTGGCTAAATCACGGCTCTGATAGTGAATTGGCAGAGGCAGAAGCAGCCTTTTTTGCAAAGTACATCATTGCTCCACCCGCAATCATTCATCAACTTAACCTTCACGATTCTTTTCAAATCATGTGTCATTTTGGCAATAGCATTGAGGCAGCAGAATACTCTTTGAACTATTACCAAAAGTGGTTACAACACTCTGGAGCAAAATACAGCAAAAAAGAGTTGAAATTAATTAGTTATCTTCAAGACTACATTAATGAAACTAAACAAAGGGAGGTGATATAACACACAAAAAAGAGAGGTGATATAACACACAAAAAAAAGCGTCTCAGGACGGCAATCCCAAGACGCTTTCGGCAATGGACAAAGCTGCATCCACCACCGCACAGGGACATAATGTAGCCTATCCATGCCGAAAGTCAAGCGGCCGGACTTCACTTGGCAGCAAAAAACATCCGCATAGGAGCTACACATGGCCTTAAATGCACGCTACAATGTCTTTGCCTCTGACCTTCTTAAAGGAGCAACCTTCCAAGGCAAATACGAATTTCCCCAGATTGCCCCCATCCACATTTCCTCGATAGAGGCAATCCCATTTGATCGAATCAAGCGTTCTCTCGAACAAAAATCTCCCTTCTGGGTACATTTCTATGTCTTTGACAAAAGGTTTCAACCTGTCCTTGTCAAGCCAGATGTTTACGCAGCATATCTGCGCAACTATGCGGGCATCATCGGTATCGATAATAGCCTATACCGTGACTTGCCATTAGCAGAGCAAATCCAAAGCGTATACACAGATTTTCACGTCATAAAATCACCCTAATATCATAGGTCGTTATTCTGTTTCCCTTGCTCAAAGCAAGTGTTCCAAGAGCATTAATTAGGGTTTATTTCAAGAATGTCATTGTTGTCAACAGCTTGCCTTGGATGCT
>JAFRLP010000372.1 GCA_017431185.1 Victivallales bacterium
CAAGATTGAGGCCATCAAGAGAAATGCGTGCGGTTATCGCAACAAAGGCAATTTCAGAACGGCAATCCTGTTCCATTGCGGTAAACTCGACCTGTTACCGCATTGATGGTATGGCGACCCATTAAAAATGTCGAAGAGCCGAAAAATATCACCAGCGGCGTTTACAGTTTTGAGAAACTTCGGAAAAATGCGAGGGGAAACTTCGGTTCGCTTTCATTACTGGCGTCAGCAAATTCTGTCATGTCTCGTTGTTTTCCGACCTGAACAACCTCACCGACATTACCATGGATGCAAGAAATGCCACCATGTTGGGATATACGCAGTCAGAATTTGAGTTCAATTTCAGAGAGCAAATTGCAAAGGATCAGAAAAAACAGAATCTTTTTCCGAACCTGGAAGTGGAACGCTCCTTCAATGAACAACTCCTGGAATACTGCTGCCCCTGCACAGCGCCCGTCATTCCGCGCTAGTGACAGCGTTGATGACCGTGACGTTGCGCATGTATTCCGAGCCTGACGAACAGGAGACCGCCTCGCACTCCACATTGCGGTTGATGACATCCGTTATCGTGGAGTCACAAAGCGAGCCGGCTATCAGCACGCATTGGCGGCAGCGGGAGTCCACTTGACGGACTCTGATGTTGAAGGTGTCACCCAAAGGAGTCACCCCACCCCAGGCGACATTTTTGTCGCCAATCTTGACGGCGACGGCGCAGACCACGCCTGATTCCGCGTCTGCCGATGTGTCCCTGACATCCTCCAGGTCAATGTTATACAGTTTCAGGCCGCAGGAGTTCAGCAGGCGAACAATCTGATGGCCGCCTGTGGAATATCCATGGATATGGCGCAATCTTATATCGTGGATGTCATTGTCCGACAACGGTTCAGGACAGCCAGACACCTCGGTGTAGGTATAAGCGCCAATCTCCCTGATTTCAGGATGGATGGCTGTAAGCGCCACGACATCATCACCCGTCTGCCCCGTGATGTCCTCAATCTCCAGATGATGGCAGCCTTTGCGGATGTCCAGCCCGTCCTGATTCAGCATTGGCTGAAGAACCCCATCCACCAACCGTTTCTCCCGCGTCTCAAAACGGATGCCCCTGACTTTCCCGTTGGCGCATTTCTCCAGGGAAATCCCCCAGCAGTGATAGTTTCGAATGGTGAGATTCTCAATCAGGAAATCCTCCGCCCGCACAAGGAGAACGCCGACATTGCGCCAATCCCCGGTCTGCTTCTCGCCTGGCTTGCCGGCGTCCGTTCCATAAGTGCGCACGCCCAATCCTTTTCCAGCATCCCCCGTTGCCCTCGGATGGTCGGCCCCCTCAAGCACGGCGTTTCCCCTCCCGACAACACGGACTCTCCGCACTGGGGAAATTTGCGTGACTCCAAAGCCGCAGTTGGAAGTGCGGATGAAATTGTCCCTGGCCTGGTCAGAGAGTTTGACGCGACAACCGTCCAACACCAACTCCATTCCGTCCGGCAGGAGAATCGCCTCGTCAATGAGCCAGTAGTCCCTTTCCGCAAGCGTGTCTGGCCGTCGCGCCGGAATGGTGACGCGACGCTCCCCTGAATGCAGGGCGGCAAGAATCGCCGCCCCAATCCTCCGGGAGTCGCTACCCTCAAAGTCATTCGGATTGTTCATGGGTCGTTTTGGCGTCAGAGGGACGCACCAGGAAACTCTTCACCAGAATCTGCTTGACACCCTTTTCCTGCAATGCGGTGAAGAAAAGGTATTTTCCTGTTTTCTTATGAGTGACTCCAGACGCAATCTTATAGAGTTGGAAGCCTGGACTCACTTCACGCACAGGGATGACAGTGGCATTATCCTCCTCATCGCTGAATCCCCCACGGCAGACACCGACCTCTGGATTGTCCAGTTGATTCTGGTCAAGTTCAATGCTGGCCAGGACAAAGGCGTCCAAAGGCTGGTCGGGACAGGCGAAGAACCACGGGCATATCCACTGGAGAACCCAGTTGTCACTGGTGGGAAGCAGTCTGAGACAGCGCGTCCCATCGGCAAGTGTCAGTTCCGAAAGATTGCCAAAGCCGAAATAGCGGATGGGCGGATAAACCTCCCAAGCACCACTCTTCTGAACTTGCCGATGGTCAGAACGGACGGCAGTGACGATGCCCTCCACGCTCTTCTTGGAATCCTCGTCAAACCTTTTGACCTGAAATTCCTTGCAATCCCGCTGGAATTCCGCGATGCGACTCTCCAGTTGTTCAGGAGTATAGCGCAGGGAGAGCCACAGCAAATCCATATAGAGCAGGTGGAGACGGTCTTTTCTGAGTCTGCGCTGGATTTCAGGGAAGCCCTGCGCCGTTCTGTCGGCGGACTCAAAGAGCCTTTCCGCCCGGGCCAGGAAACCCAAGTCAAAGAATGCGGGACATTTGTAGAAACTCTCCACCTTCATTCCGCTGGCAACTGTCCTCTCATGGAGCAGATGGAGGTAATCGCGCACAAACGGGGCGGCTGGACCGTAATAGCCGTCGGTGAATTCCCTGATGAGCATGCCCGTGTCAAGCAAGGGATTCGCCTGAAGTTTGGCAGTCACATAGAACCGCAGTTCCTCGAAGTCCACGCACATTCCCCCCGCCGAAGAAAGGTCATAGACGGATTGCACTCCCATGTCCCTGACCAGCCGATAGTCATCAGCCAGAATGAAGAGATTGTCCACGGGATAGAGGAAATTGTGGTAGTTGGCGCTATAGTGCGTGTATCCGACACAGGCGCAGACAGCCGTCCAGCGCTTCAGCAGTTCCAGCAGTCCCGCATTCTGGGGAGACGCAAGGGGCTTTCCATTGTCGTAGTGAAGCCCCGATAGATTGACCATGACATTCGGAGGGATGTCCACCTCCTTCGGCGGCTGAAGCGTATGGAGATAGGCGGATGTCCTGACATGTATTTTAGGATATTTTTTCTCCAGTTCCTTCACGGCTGGCGTGATGAAGCGGAGCAACTGCCCCGAATGACCATATCTCTGGTATTCGGCCTGACATTCGGGGCACCGGCAAAAGTCGCTGTTGTCAGCCTGGGTCAGGTTCAGCACGACATTCTCCTCCCCCACCCGACGCCAGGACTTCTCCCAGTTTTCATTCCAGTACGCTGTCACGCATTTCACGAATTCCATCTGCAACTCACGGTTGGACAAGCAGAGTTGAGAGACGTGAATGCCCATTTCGTCAGACCAGGGGCATCGACTGCCGTCTGGCATCAAGGCAAACCATTCAGGATGCTCCGCAAAATACTTTTTGTGGGGAATGAGATGCGGAATGGAATGCCCCAATGGACGCCGATGGATGCCATGCCCGTATTTGCCGTCATTGCCAAGGTCGAACATGAGCCAGTTGCCAGTCTGGCGCAGGCGCGCGTAAAATGCACTGCCCTGCTCGCGGGTGAAATAATGCGACACCCAGCCTTTCAGGGAGGCTCTCCCCAGTGGAAACGCCAATCTAGTGCGAATGGAGCGAAACGCATCGGGAATCTTCTCTCTGTGCGGGACTATCTCCACATCGGGCGTAAGCCAGCGGATGCCCAGCATCTGCTCCAGATAATCGTAAACGGCGTAGAGGTTTCCCCGTGCGCTCGGCGTTCCACCGGAAAGGACGATATGCTTTTCTCGGCACTCCACAATGGAAGCGCTGTCACCCAAATCCTCGGGAAGCCCCTCGGACGTCGTC